>JAIBDV010000087.1 GCA_024686055.1 Neptuniibacter sp. | reverse complement strand
GCCAGCTGTCCCCGGACGAGATCATTATTACCACCGGCTGCCAGGAGGCACTGTCGATCAGCCTGCGCACCATCGCCCAGCCAGGGGAAATCATTGTGATGGAATCGCCGGGTTTTTTTGGCTCCCTGCAGGCGATTGAAGCCAGCGGCCTGAAAGCACTGGAGATCCCCTGCCACCCGGAAACCGGGATGAGTATGGAAGCGCTGGAGCTGGCGCTGGAGCAGTGGCCGGTCAAAGCGATTCTGACCACCCCCACCTTCAACAATCCGGTGGGCCACACTATGCCCGACAGCCATAAACAGCGGATGCTGGCGCTGGCCACCCAATACGATATTCCAATTATTGAAGACGACATCTACGGTGATCTGTCCTATAGCTACCCTCGGCCCCGGACGATCAAATCATGGGATACCGAAGGCCGGGTGATTCTGTGTTCATCTGCCTCCAAAACCATGGCACCTGGGTTACGCGTGGGCTGGGTGGCACCGGGCCGCTATCTGCAAAAAATCATGCACATGAAATACATCACCAGCATGTCCAGTACCACCATGCCACAGCTGGCGGTGGCGGAGTTTATCGCCCAGGGCGGCTATGAACGCCACCTGCGTAAAGTTCGCGCTCAGTACAAACAGAACCGCGACCGGATGCTGGAATGGGTCGCCCGCTACCTGCCTGAAGGCACCCGTGCCAGTAAACCACAGGGCGGTTTTGTACTCTGGGTCGAGCTGGATGAGCGTATTGATGCTAACGAACTGAACGATCACTGCCAGGCACGGGGGGTCAGCATCGCCCCTGGCAATCTGTTCAGTGCCAGTGACAAATACCGTAATTTTATCCGTATCAACTTCGCCATAACCGCCGGCGAGGGAGTCGAGAATGCCATGCGCATTGTCGGTGAAGAAGTAGATAAAATGCTGACGTAAAAAAACCGGCGACCGTTTCCGGTCGCCGGTTCTTTGTCCGCGTGTTACAGCCTGCCTGTACTAGCCAAGCCGGTCATCGGCCACTTTATAGTTCGGGTCTTCCATCCGGTTCACTTCCACCAGATCACCGGCTTTATCCAGCAGGTCACGACATTCCTGGCTCAGGTGACGAATGTGCAGTTCTTTACCCGCTTTGAGGTAACGCTCAGCCAGGCCATCAATCGCCTCCAGACCGGAGTGGTCCATCACACGACAGTTAGCGAAATCGATGATCACCACATCCGGGTCTTTAGACGGAGTAAAGTGATCGCGAAAGTTCTGCACCGAGCTGAAAAACAGCGGCCCGTTAGGCAGATAGATTTTGACGCCTTCGTCTTCCATCTCTTCCACAACCATCTGCTTGGCATGTTTCCAGGCAAACACCAGCGCGGAGATAATCACCCCCACCACCACGGCAATCGCCAGATCCTGCCACACGGTTACACCGGTCACGGCAACCACCACCAGCAGGTCAGATTTTGGAATCTTGCCCCACAAACGCAGGCTCGCCCATTCAAAGGTGCCGATTACCACAATGAACATTACGCCGACCAGCGCCGCCACCGGGATAATCTCAATCAGGCTGGAACCAAACAGGATAAACGCAAGCAGGAACAGCGCGGCCGAGATGCCCGACGCACGGCCAAAACCACCGGAGTTGATGTTGATCATGCTCTGACCAATCATCGCACAGCCACCCATGCCGCCAAAGAAGCCTGTCGCCACGTTAGCAACACCCTGGCCCACACACTCTTTATTACTGCGACCACGGGTCTCGGTAATTTCGTCGATCAGGGTCAGGGTCAGCAGGGATTCGATCAGGCCAATCGCGGCCAGAATCAGTGCATACGGCACAATGATTTTCAGCGTGTCCAGGCTCAGATCAACCATCGGGATATGGAACTGCGGCAGACCACCGGCAATGGTTGCCATTGGGTCACCGGTCATATCACGCAGTACGTCCTGCACCGTGCGGGCATCCAGATCCAGCCCGATCACCAGCAGAGTGACACTGAGGATCGCCACCAGCGTAGAAGGCACCGCTTTGGTCAGCCTGGGCAGGTAGTGGATAATCGCCATGGTCAGCACGATCAGGCCCACCATCATGCCCATATCAGAACCCTGTAACCACTGCAGCTCACCATTCTCATCGGAGAACTGGAACTGCTTGAACTGCGCCAGACCAATCACAATCGCCAGGCCATTAACAAAGCCCAGCATCACAGGGTACGGCACCATACGGATAAATTTACCCATCCGGAACACCCCGGCTGCAATCTGGAATACGCCCATCAGCACCACGGTGGCAAACAGATACTCCACCCCGTGCTGGGCCACCAGCGAGACCATCACCACCGCCAGAGCACCGGTTGCGCCGGAGATCATCCCCGGACGACCACCAATGGCAGCTGTAATCAGGCCAACCATAAAGGCGGCATAGAGACCTACCAGCGGTTCAACGCCAGCGACAAATGCAAACGCAACGGCTTCCGGTACCAGCGCCAGGGCGACAGTAAGGCCAGACAGCAGATCCGCTTTCATACTTTGAGTACGGGAAATAAGCAGCTGAAACATCAACTTCCTCAATGTGTCGATTATGGACCCGACAGTAAATGCAGCCGGGTCTCGACCAGAAAATAAAGAACCTCTGAACACGCTCTGATATGCCACCCATCTACAGCCGGGCGTGCAAAACGTGTTCAGAGGTTCCCCAAAAAAGCGCGCAAGTATAACAGAGAAGAATGGCAGACTGCGGGCGCAGTAACGGGAACCTGGGAAAATATTTGCACTGCAGCATCCAGCACAGAACCCCGGTGCTCAGAACAGGGCTAACTGTACCTGTGGCTGCAATGGTTGCTCGGACAGGCGGTAACCCAGCCCCAGTAAACGCACCGGTTTACCACCCCGCCCCCAGGCCTCAGCCAGCAGCTGGCGGAAGTGTTCGAGGCCTCCCTCTGCCAGTGCTTTCTCAGCGGTAGTCTGACTGAAATCACCAAACTTGACCTTCACCACTACCCCGGCAATCGCCCGGCGGTCTTTCAGGCCCTGATAGCGCGCCTGCAGCGCCTGCATCAGCAAGGGCAGCTGCGCTTCACAGCGGCTCAGGTCTGGCAGATCCTGAGCATAGGTGTGTTCAACACTGACCGATTTGCGAGTGCGGGAGGTTTTAACCGGCCGCTCATCCAGCCCCCGGCACACATCGTAAAGTCGACTGCCAAAGCGACCAAACTGCTCAATCTGCTGCGCCAGAGTAAATCGACGCAGGTCTTCACAGGTTTCGACGCCCAGCTTGTGCAACCGGGCGGCCGTTTTTTCACCCACGCCGGGGATTTTTTTCACCGCCAGCTGGCGGACAAAGCTGTCCACCTGGTCAGGCTGGACCACAAACAGGCCATCAGGCTTATTCCAGTCACTGGCAACTTTGGCGATAAACTTGTTGGAGGCGACACCGGCCGAAATGGTAATGCCCGTCTGAGCGACCACCTTTGCCCGAATTTCCTCGGCAATCCGGGTCGCGCTGCCGCTACAATGCTCGGAGCCGGTAACATCCAGGTAGGCTTCGTCCAGGGACAGAGGTTCGATCTGATCGGTGTATTCACGGTAGATCGCCATAATCTGTTTCGACACCTGGCGATATTTTTCCATATTACCTGACACCACCACCAGATCAGGGCACAGCCGTAACGCCCGCGCTGTCGACATGGCCGAGCGCACCCCAAACGCCCGTGCGGCGTAATTACAGGTGGCGATAACACCACGACGGTCAGCACTGCCGCCCACCGCCAGCGGTACATGCCTGAGTTGAGGGTTGTCGCGCATCTCAACCGCAGCAAAGAAACAGTCGCAATCACAATGGACGATTTTACGAGACACCTGCGCCACCGTTTCCAGTGCTGCGACACTGACCTCACCTGAAGCCTGTGCCGCGTTCATTTTCTGAGCCATACCAACCACCAGCGCCACGTTCAACCAGCTGTTCATTTATACAGTAGTTGTAATTATTGGCGATTTAACGACCAGGCACAAGCTCTGCTCAGTCGAGTACTGCCTCTGGAAGCAGCAGCTCAGCAATATCGCGGGGGTTTACCAGCAGGTGCTCAAAATCACTGGCCGGTATCGGTCGGCTGAACAGGTACCCCTGCATCATGCAGCAGCGGGCGTCACGCAACATATGGTACTGCGCAGCGGTTTCTACCCCTTCAGCGATAATTGATAGCCCCATACTGTGGGCCATCGCAATCACCGAGCGCACCAGGGTTTCATCTTCTTTATCTTCCAGCAGTTCACGGACAAAACTGCGGTCAATTTTCAGGGTATTAAACGGATATTTACGCAGGTAGCTGATCGACGAGTAGCCAGTGCCGAAGTCATCAATCGACAACGAGATACCGGCGGCGGCCAGATCATGAATCTGACGATCAATAGTCGGCCAGTTCTGCATCAACAGGCCTTCGGTCACTTCCAGTTCAATGGCACTGCCGGGAACATTGTAATAATCCAGCCGGGATAACAGAAACGATGCCAGTTCACCACGCTGAAACTGGCGGGGAGACACGTTGATTGCACAGCGAAACTCCGGTTTAAGCCGGTTACGCCATTCCCGGTACTGGCTCAGCACCTGATCAATGACCCATTCACCCAGTTCATCGATCAGCCCCAGATCTTCGGCCAGTGGAATAAACTGATCCGGCGGCACATGGCCCAGCTCCGGCGAATACCAGCGCATCAGCGCTTCAGCCCCGACGATCTCACCCGTACTGAATGAGATCACCGGCTGGTACACCACGGTCATCTGCTGACGCACCAGCGCCTGCTGCAGCTGACTTTCCAGCTTCAGCCGGAGCCGGGCCTGTTCATTCATCTGTGGAGTAAAGAAGTAATAACCGTTACGGCCCTGATCTTTAGCGCTATACATCGCTGCATCGGCATGACTGAGCAGGGTTTCCGGGTCGTCTCCATCCTGTGGGTACACCGCGACTCCCACCGACGCTGTCACCGTCAGCTGGTGTTCACCCACCAGCACCGGGACGTTGAAGGCGCGTAATATTTTCTCGGCGACTTTTTCGATCGAGAGAAGATCCTGCTGATCATCCAGCAACACCACAAATTCATCACCGCCGAAACGGGCGACCGTATCACCCGCCGTTACCACCTGCTTCAGCCGCTCTGCCGCGCGCACCAGCAATTTGTCACCACTGCTATGACCAAAGGTGTCATTGATACGTTTGAACTGATCCAGATCGACAAACATCACCGCCGCAAAGCTATTGTTCTGCTGGGCAACATTGATAGCACAGCTCAGCCGGTCCATCGCCAGCACCCGGTTAGGCAGGTGAGTCACCGGATCATAACTGGCCTGCCAGGCCAGCTGGGCTTCCTGGTCTTTCAGGCGGGTAATATCTTCATTGATCGAGACAAAGTGGGTCACCTCGCCGTCCGGTGAACGAATCGGTGCCAGACTGGCCAGTTCCCAGAACATTGAACCATCCTTGCGTCGGTTCAACAGCTCACCACGCCATGGCTGGCCCGAGGTGATCGTCTGCCACATCCCCTTGTACACCGCTGGCGGGGTTTTTCCGGAGCGCAAAACACGCGGTGTTTCACCCACCAGGTCTTTAAGCTTATACCCGCTGGTGGTTTCAAACGCCGGATTAACGTACTCAATTTTACCCGCCACATCGGTAATCAGAATGGACGATGGGCTCTGTTCAACGATGATTGATAGCTGCGTCAGGCGCAGTTCCGTGGCTATTTTATCGGTTACATCGGTCAGAAAACCGATAAAGCCCTGAGTGTTGCCCTCCTCATCCAGCATATAGTTGAGGGTGACATCCAGCTCACGAAAGGTGCCATCAGGGCGCTTACCAACTCGATGGTATTGCGTCACACGGGGTGATTTATCCAGCAGGCCATTAAACAGCGTGCAGGTCTGCTGCCACTGATCATCGGGTAGCACAACAGCCAGGGAACGCCCTTGTAGTTCACCTTGCTGGTAACCGTAGATTTTTTCTGCCACATGGTTGATGTAGACAAAATTAAGATCACGATCCAGGTAGGTAATACCGTAAGGGCAGGCGGAAATAAGCCGCCGCTGCATCTGTTCAGATTCAAATGCCTGACGCTGACTGTGAGTCAGTTCAGTAATATCCTGGCTGACCCCGAAAATTTTACTGATCCGACCATCGGCCATAACCGGCTCGCACCCGGAACGAATCCAGCGAACCTCACCATCGGGTAACAGGATACGGTGATGAAAATTATAGGGCCTGCCACTGGCCTCACCCGCCGCAATCTGTGCCTGCACCCGTGTGCGATCTTCCGGGTGGATACGCTGTAACGTCAGACTACGGGGAATTTCACAATTAAATTCATCCAGGTGATAGATAGTGCTCATCTGTTCTGAGATCACCACACTCTGGTGCGTAGCATCCACCACCCAGCTACCCATATTGGCAAGTCGCTCCGCCGCGTGCAGCCCCAGCTGGCTGACTTCAAGCCGCATTTCAGCCTGTTGCCGCTGCAGATCACTCTCCACCCGGCTGGCAACAAACTGCAGCATGGAGATCAGCGTACTGGACATTTCCATCGGCTGGCACGACATCAGGGCAATCACCCCCATCGGCCGACCGTCGCTGTCACACAACGGGAAGCCAAGGTAGCTTTCAATCTGCTCCTCTAATAAAAACTGATCCGCCGGAAAGCGCTGGCTGACGCCACTGGCATAGTGAACAGGCCGTCGGCTGCTCAATACCCGCTCACAGGGAGTGCCGACCAGCGAATAGCTGATACCCCGCTTATAGCCGCCTTTAATATAACCGGACAGCCCCTGCAGCATCGGTTCAGCACTATTATCCGTCTCAGCGATCAGCGCCCCATCCAGGTTCAGCGTGGCACACAGGGTGCGAGTCAGACGGTCAAAAAACGCCCGGCCACGGGCACTGGACGCGGTCGCAATGACCTGCCCCAGCGCCTGCTCCATACGATGCTGCTCAGTATTATCAGTAAAAATAAGCCAGCTGATATCGGCCAGGTCAGGGCTATCAAAACGGTTGAGGTGAACACTGCAATGACGGATCAGGCCCTGACCGTCAGTCAGCGTCAGGGTCTGACGTGCCTCAGTGGACGCCGAGGTCTGAGGCGTCAGTAACCGCTGTAATGCCTGATCATCAATCTGACAGCGAGACTCCCAGTCTGTCAGTGCACAGGGTGAACTCAGGCCAATGTCGGTTAAGGCCAGCCAGCCCTGACTGACGGCCAACACCTCGCGCTGCTGACAAACAACAATCGGCGTGCTGGCCTGGGCCAGTAACGCAGCCATCGCCTGCAACTGGGTATTCTCTGAGAAGGTCTCCGGGGTCACGGCTATCACTCCCTAATCTGCCATCAAGTGCTAATACTACAAGACGTCGTCTACAGCCGTCACCGGCTTATTCTTCTAAGCGACGTTCAACGGCCCCGTTGACAGGCCAGCGCTCGAAATATTGTGGGCTCAGGCTCCGTTCGCACGACTTGAAATCACGATTTCATGCATCTCCAGCTGGCCCTTCTGGCTGAAGGCCTCTTTTGCCATCGGGTTGGCATGCGACAGCCGGAAATCATCACTGCCCACCCAGCCATCAAAGGCGGCTTTATCCTGCCAGTGGGTCTGTACCACCCAGGGAGCGCCCTCTTTGGCTGGTTTTAACACCGCCATCGAGATAAATCCCGGTTGTTTATCAATCTGTCCGGCCCGGCGGGCAAAACGCTGTTCAAACTCATCTGCATAACTTTCAACCAGATAAATCCGGTTAGACACAACCCACATCGACCTTCTCCTCTTTGTCACCAGACCGTCACTACGCCGTCAGTAACCGGTCATAAAACACTCATACATTAAATGCATGTCCAACGCTTAAATAGAACACAGCTGTATTTGAAATCAAATAGTTAGTTAGAGCAACAACGCTTTTAGCTACAAGGGGAACCCAGGCGATGAACGAGATCAGCGTAGAACAGGTGCTGACCAGTAAATACCCAGCTTTTTCCAGCAAACCAGCACCGCTGCGCAACTCCACGCTCTTCCTGCTACGACGGCTGATCCGCGAGCAGGAGATTAACCGTTTCCTGGATACCCACAGCCACCGCAGTGGCTTTGAATTTGTTGATCAGGTGCTGGACTATTTTGACTTCAGCTACAGCATGAGCAACCGCGACCGAATGAATATTCCCTCCACCGGCCGGGTGCTGATTGTTGCTAATCATCCGCTGGGGGCGCTGGACGGGCTGGCACTGCTCAAACTGATTGGTGAAATCCGCCGTGATGTAAAAATTATCGCCAACGATATGCTGATGCATTTCGAGCCCCTGAGCGGGCTGATTCTGCCGGTCGATAATATGGGCAAGAGCACCCGCAAACGGGATATCTCCCGCATTGTGGAAAGCCTGCAAAATGAAGAAGCGGTGATCGTATTTCCGGCAGGCGAAGTATCCCGTGCCAGCCTCACCGGTATCAAGGATGGCAAGTGGAACAGCGGCTTTATTCATTTTGCCCGTAAAGCCAACGCGCCGATTCTGCCGATATTTATGGGCGGCAAAAACAGCTCACTGTTTTATGGCATCTCCTGCCTGAACCGCAACCTGGCGACCCTGCTGCTGGCACGGGAGATGTTTAACCAGCAAGCCACCGTTTTGCCGGTGCGGGTGGGTGAACCCATCCCGTTCAACCAGCTCGACAGCCTGCCGGTCTCCAACCAGGAGAAAGCCAGGCTGCTGAAGAAGCATTTGTATCGGATCGCCCGTAATGGCCGACCGCTATTTATCACCGAGCGCACCATCACTCACCCCCAGGACCGCCAGGCCCTTAAACAGGAATTGCGCGACGCCCAGCTGCTGGGCGAAACCGGGGATGGCAAGAAAATTTACCTGTTTGATTACCAGCCCGACTCGGCGGTGATGCAGGAAGTTGGCCGCTTACGTGAAGTGTCGTTTCGCTGTGTGGGTGAAGGCACCGGTGAAAAGCATGATCTGGACAGCTACGACCCCTATTACCGTCATCTTATTCTCTGGGATGATGAGCAACTGGAAATTGCCGGGGCCTACCGCATAGGCGAAGCCGCCAAACTGTACGGCGACCCGGACAGCCCGCTCTACAGCAGTACCCTGTTCCGTTACAACCCGTCCATGTCGCTTTACTTTGAACAGGGGATTGAACTGGGTCGCAGCTTTATTCAGCCCCGTTACTGGGGCAAGCGTAGCCTGGATTACCTCTGGTTTGGCATCGGAGCTTATCTGCGCCAGCACCCGGAAATCCGCTACATGTTCGGCCCGGTCAGCCTGTCCAATACCTACCCCAAACGGGCCAAAGATCTGCTGGTGTGGTTCTATCGCCACTATTTTTCTGACGCCGAGCAACTGGCCCGTTCGTTCTCGCCCTACACCCTGGAT
>JAIBDV010000119.1 GCA_024686055.1 Neptuniibacter sp. | reverse complement strand
GTGCCAATGCCTGACGCGCGCGGAGCGCGCTGCTACAGGGGTACACCAGAGCCTGAGGTTCTGTAGCAGTTCGCTCCGCAAACGTCCGGGTCTGATGCCAATGCCTGACGCACGCGGAGTGTGCTGCTACAGGGGAAGGCAAAAAAATACCCGCGATGGACAGGGGAAGTATCCATCACGGGCATAGACAGTGCCGGGCGTGCGCCCGGCACAATCGCTCAGGGTGAGCGCTTTTCTCAGTGCATTTCTGCGTCGAACGTCACTACGTATTCAGGCTTTCCTTCATTGGCTTACCAGCTGAGTACGGCACCGATGGCGACCGTATCGGTTTCCCGGGTCGGGGTTTCGGTGCGGTCGATTTCAGCCACCAGTTTCAGGTTGTCGTTTACGCTGTGGAACCAGGCCAGCGCGGTATTCTCTGCGTCCAGATCATTGGCGCCCGCGATGGTGCCACCGTCGTTCTCTCCATAGGACAATACAAAGCGTTCCTTGTTCAGGGTGTAGGACGCTTGCAGCAGGTAACCGCTGACATCGCCGCTGTCGGATGAGACAAAGTTAGCCAGCCCGGCAGTACCCACGCCTTCAGCATCAAAGCCGGAGGCGGTTAACGACAGCCCGCCAAAGCCGATGTTCGCCCCGTAAGACAGGCCATTGGCATTTACATCGCCCGCCGCATTACTGGATTCCTGCGTCATACCGCCCAGCCAGGCGCGCATAGTTGTTTTATCGAAGCTGCCCTGCCAGGTCAGTTCGGCTTCCAGCCGTGGGCTGTCCTCTTCTGAGCCGACGGCTGATTTGTTCGGGTCCATGATGCCGACCGCCAGCTGCAGGCCGCTTTTGGTTGGGCTGCGCCAGGTGATCTGTGAGTTTGGGAACGGGTACAGGTAACCGGTGCCGATATTACCGAACGAGACATTCGCGCCATCGACCAGCCCATCCGAGCCCGCCTGGCCGTAGCCTTTAAGCAGCTCATCGCCAAAAATATTGGCCCGGCCAAACAGTGAGAAATCTTTACCGATCAGCAACTGGCCCCAGGTGCCATCCACGGTGCCGTAAAACTGCCGCACATCGATACCGGTATCGGTGACGCCGTGGCCTGCACTACCGGCCCGGACCGGGTCGCTGTCGTTGATGGATACCCAGAACGAGGAGCGCGCGCCCAGTTTTAGATCTCCGGCCTGTTTGGTCATATTAAAACCGATCCAGTTGGGCAGGAAACCCATCTTTACGCGGGCCTGCTGGCGGTCCAGGCTGTTGTCCACATCATCAATATCACTGCTGACGTAAAAGGTATTGATCAGGCCATCGGCGCTGAAGGTGGTACCGTCTTCGTCATACAGGGTAATTTCTGCCATTGCGCTGCTGCAGCTGCCTGCGCCAAGTGCCAGGGAGAGGGCGATGGCCAGTTTTGTGTGGGGCTGTTTTTTATTGTTCATTACTGCCTCGATACAGATCCGGGTTAGCTGAAGAGTCTGCCGGGCCCGGCATGGCGGGCATCAGCAGATTTCAGACCATGGTCAGGGATCTGCCGGGGCTGCGAAATTGGCGGGCGGAGGGGTTTTTACCGGTGTTTGGCAGTGCCCCCTGAGGCGCACGACAAAGGGCGGGGGAGAGGGTCGCCGGACGTTCATCCGGTAGTGTAAGCAGAAAGTATGAGCACGATGACGGGACTACTACCTGAGGCGGGCGACTCTGGTTACAATACCTGCGGGCCAGGCATGCCGGTCATCGTCTGCAATGGATCGGCGCAGCGCTAAGGGGTGCGACTAACGCAACGGTGCAGGCCCCAATAATAACAATGAAACCGCATGAGCTGAGCGCAACCGCGCGATGGTCGCCAGCACACCATGCACCCAGGGACATATAACAATGACGACAGATGTCTCAAGTCTGCGAAAATTTGTATCACCGGAGATTATCTTCGGTGCAGGCGCGCGCCACGCGGTGGCGAACTACGCGCGTAACTTTGGTGCGCGTAAAGTCCTGCTGGTGTCAGACCCGGGCGTCGTAGCGGCGGGCTGGGTGGCAGATATCCAGCAGCACCTGGAAGGTCAGGGTATCCCCTGTGCCATTTTCACGGATGTGTCGCCAAACCCCCGTGCCGAAGAGGTCGCTGCTGGGGCTGCGTTATACGCCGAGCAGCAGTGCAATGTGATTGTGGCCGTTGGCGGCGGCAGCCCGATGGACTGCGCCAAAGGTATCGGCATCGTCAGCGCCCACGGTGGCAGCATTCTCGACTTTGAAGGGGTCGATACCATCCGGGTGTCTATTCCACCGCTGGTGTTTATCCCGACCACGGCAGGCACCTCAGCGGATGTCTCGCAGTTTGCCATCATCACCGACAAACAGGCGATGATGAAAATCTCCATTGTCTCCAAAGCGGTGGTGCCCGATGTAGCGCTGATCGATCCTGAAACCACCGCCACCATGGACCCGTTTCTGACCGCCTGTACCGGGGTTGATGCGCTGGTGCATGCCATCGAGGCGTTTGTCTCCACCGGAGCCGGGCCGCTGACCGATATGCACGCGCTGGATGCCATCCGGCTGCTCAATAACAATCTGGTGGCGCTGGTGAACAACCCGCTGGACATCAAACTGCGTGAGCAGGTGATGCTGGGCTCCATGAAAGCCGGGCTGGCGTTTTCCAATGCCATTCTGGGGGCGGTGCATGCCATGTCCCACAGCCTGGGCGGTTTCCTCGATCTGCCCCACGGTCTGTGTAACGCCATGTTGCTGGAGCATGTGATTGACTTTAATTATCGCCATGCCGAAGATCGCTTCAAGGTTGTCGCCGATGCCATGGGGCTGGACCTGCGCGGATTGAACAGCGCCGAGATCCGCCAGCGATTAATGGCGCGGGTGATTGGCCTGAAGGCCGATGTCGGGCTGACCCAGGGCCTGGCCGAGTCGGGTGTCAGCCTCAGTGATATCCCGGTGCTATCACGCAAAGCGCTGAGCGACCCCTGTATTGTGACCAACCCGCGTAAATCCAATCAGCGCGATGTTGAGGCGGTTTATGAAGAAGCGTTCTGAGGCGGCGGTAACAACGGCTAATTTTGAAGATCTGATCGGGCTGGGCAACCACTCTGTTCGCAAGACCTACCATGCCGAGCTGGCCACCACCATTGAGCAGCTGGAAGCGGAGCGTAACCACTATAAATGGCTGTTCGATAACGCCCTGCACGGTATCTTCCAGGCCAGCCTGGAGGGCCAGCTGGTGGATGCCAACCCGGCCATGGCACACCTGTGTGGCTATGCTGATCAGCAACGTTTGCGTCAGCAGGTGCCAGATCTGCGTCAGCTGTTTGAAACCCCGGCCAGCTACGCACTGCTGGTGTCATTACTGCAGGAGCGAGGCCTGGTACGTGGCTATGAAACCCGCATTCGCCGGGCTGATGGCGAGCTGCGTGATGTGGCGCTTAATGTGCTGCTCAAGGATGAAGACGGCGTGCCGCTGGTGGAAGCCTGTATTCAGGATGTGACCGAGCGGGTGCAGGATCAGCGTAACCTGCGGCAGCTGAATGAGATCCTGGAGAGCCGGGTGGACGCCCGCACCGCTGAACTGACCCGCCTTAACGACCAGCTACGGCTGGAGATCACCGAACGCTAACAGATCGAACAGCAGCTGCATGTTGCCGTACAGGCGGCAGAGCAGGCTAATCAGAGTAAAGATAAATACCTGGCCGCTGCCAGTCATGATCTGCTACAACCGATGAACGCGGCGCGGTTACTGGTGGCTGCTTTGCTGGAGCGTGATATTGGCCCCCAGGAAAACCACCTGGTCGGGCGGGTGCATATGGCGCTGGAAGGGGCCGAACAGCTGCTGACCGATCTGCTGGATATCGCCCGGCTGGATCAGAACGGTGTACAGCCGGACCCCATGGATTTCAGCCTTAACTGCCTGTTTGAGACGCTGCAGGCCGAGTTTCAGCCGCTGGCTGCCGAGGCCGGATTACAGTTGCGGGTGCGCAGTGCCGATCTGGTGATCCACTCGGATATGCGGCTGTTGCTGCGGGTTCTGCGTAACCTGCTGACCAATGCGGTGCGATACACCACGGAAGGCCGGGTATTGCTGGGCTATCGGCGCGAAGGCGACCAGCTCTGTTTGCAGGTGTGGGATAGCGGCGATGGTATTCCGGCCAACCGGCTGGAGGATATTTTCCAGGCGTTCCAGCAGCTTGAATGCCACAGCCAGGGAGAGCGCAAAGGCGTGGGGCTGGGGCTGGCGATTGTCGAACGTATTGCCGGAGTGCTGCAGCATCCGATCAATGTCAGTTCTCGACCAGGCCGGGGCTCCATGTTTTCCGTGACCGTACCGCTGGTGGCCAACCCTCAGGCGGTGCTGCCTGCCGGTGAACTGACCCCGGTGCTGGACAGCCTGGAGGGCAGCCAGTGTCTGGTGATCGATAACGATGAGAATATCCTCGTCAGCATGCACACCCTGCTGACCCAGTGGGGTGCCACGGTTACCCTGGCTGAAGATCAGGCCCAGGCGCTGGCGGCGTGCGCAGAGGGTTATAAACCGGATGTTATTCTGGCGGATTACCACCTGAATAATCAGCAGGTGGGTACTGACGCCATCGCAGCGGTGCGGGCGGTGCTGGGAGAGATACCGGCGATGCTGATCACCGCGGATCGCAGTGACAGTGCCCGACGGCACTATCGGGAGCAGGGGCTGCCTATGCTTAACAAACCGGTGAAGCCGGGCAAGTTGCGGGCGTTGTTAACCCATCTGCTGATGGGGTAGAGAGACCACAGGCAAAAAAAAGCCCTCCGAACAGCGGAGGGCTGAAAATACGTTAACTCTTAGAGTGGCCAGAGTTAAAAAAGGGATGCGGCTGTCATTTCGAGATACTGCCTGAAACTTCAAACGCAGCTGAAGTATGGCAGACTTTTTGTGCACTGCAAAATAATACTTTCGTGTTGTCTTATATAGCCCTTTGCTGCGCACCTGTCAGGTCATATGCGACTGCAGCAATACCTGTGCGCAGCCATGTAAACGGGCTGTCTGGCGGGCTAAAACAGAACAGCCCCGCGCGGGCGGGGCTGTAGTGTGGGGCCTGGGCTGGACTCAGTCGTCCAGAATCAGGTCGCCTTTGTCGCGGAATGGGTGGGCCGGATAGGTGCCCATAATGCGCAGCCCTTTACTGAAATACTCCAGCTCTTTAAGGGCGTGTTTCATATCCGGGTCCTGCGGATGGCCTACCACATCCAGGTGAAAGCTGGTGGCTTTCATGGTGTCGGAGGCCATATAGCTTTCCAGCTTGACGATATTGCCATTATTGGTGGCAAAACCGCCCAGTGCCTTGTACAGCGCGGCCGGGATGTTGCGCACGGTAAACAGCAGGGTGGTGATGAACCGGGTATCGGCAGTGCGCTCAGGCATATGGCTGTCGCGGGCCAGAATCAGGAAGTGGGTGGTATTGCCGGTTTTATCCTGAAAGTAATCCTGCAGAATATCCAGCCCGTACAGCTCGGCGGCCAGGCTGGAGGCGATGGCACCGTGGCTGCGGTTGCCACGGGTTAGCAGGGCATTGGCAGAACCGGCGGTATCCAGCGCGGCAATGGGCTTGAGACCCAGCTCTTTCAGGTGGCCATCACACTGGGCCAGAGCCTGAGGATGGGAGGAGACGGTTTTCAGCTCGTCCACGGTGACGCCAGGCAGCGCCAGCAGGCAGTGATTGACCGGCTCAAAATGCTCACCGACGATGTACAGGCTGGTTTGCGGGATCAGCCGGTAGATCTCTTCTACCCGGCCTGCCGTGGAGTTTTCCAGCGGGATCATCGCGAGCGCCGCTTCACCGCGCTCGACCATAAACATCGCATCCGAAAAGGTCTCGCAGGCAACGGCCTCCATCTCCGGGTGCGCGTGGCGGCAGGAGAGGTGAGAGTAAGCACCAGGTTCGCCCTGGTACGCGATGATCTTTTTCGCAGTGTTCATGGTGTCAGCACCGTTCAGTGCGCGCGCCTTTCGTAAATCACGAAAACTGCGCTGCGCGGTTAATCTCGGGCGCACATTATGGCATAGCGGTCGGTCTGGACAACCACCGTTGGCTGCTTTCCCTCTGTTTACTGGCATTAACGCCGGGCGCTGATCAGGTATACTCGCGTTATTGAGACGGCGATGGATGCGGAGCAGACGATGAGACCCATTTACGATTTTATGCTGATAGGCGGCGGTATCCTGGGGCTGGCCACAGCGCTGGAGCTGCAACAGCGCTATCCGGGCCGCACCATCGTGCTGCTGGAGAAAGAAGAGGGCCCGGCCCGGCATCAGACCGGGCGTAATTCCGGGGTGATTCATGCCGGTGTTTACTACAGCCCCGGCAGTCTGAAAGCGCAGTTCTGCAAGGCGGGCAACCAGGCCACCCGCGCGTTCTGTGATCAGCATCAGATCCCTTATGACAACTGCGGCAAGCTGCTGGTAGCCACCGACGCCACCGAGCTGGCGCGGATGCAGACCCTGATCAGCCGCTGTGCCGAGAATAAACTTGAGATTGAAGTGCTGGACCAGGCCCAGCTGCAAGCCCGTGAACCGGGCATCCGTGGCGTGGGGGCGATCTTTGTTCCGTCCACCGGGATTGTTGATTACGCCCGTATCTGCCGCAAAATGGCGGAGCTGTTTATCGCTGCTGGCGGCGAGATCCGCTATCAGATGCAGGTCAGCTCACTGGAAACTTTTCACGACCGGGTGACCGCCTATAGTCAGACGGACCGGGTACAGGCCAGCTATCTGGTCGCCTGCGCGGGACTACAGTCGGACCGCATGGTCAGCATGCTGGGCAACACCCCGGCGTTTCGTATCATCCCGTTCCGGGGTGAGTACTTCCAGCTGGCGGCGCAGCATAACCAGATCGTCAACCATCTGATCTACCCGATCCCGGACCCGAGTTTACCGTTCCTGGGCGTTCACCTGACCCGGATGATCGACGGCAGTGTCACTGTTGGCCCCAATGCGGTGCTGGCGTTTAAACGCGAGGGCTATCAGAAAACCGACTTCAGCTTGAAAGAAACCCTGGCCATGTTGCGCTTCAGCGGCCTGCGTAAACTGATCGCCCGCCACCTGGGGGCCAGCGTCAACGAGCTGCGCAACTCCCTGAGTACGCGTGGCTACCTGGCGCGGGTACAGAAATACTGCCCCCAGCTGACCCAGGCCGACCTGCAACCCTGGCCCGCCGGTATCCGTGCCCAGGCCGTACGCCCGGATGGCAGCCTGGTGGATGACTTCCTGTTTGAAAAAACCAGCCGGGCGCTGGTGGTATGCAATGCGCCATCCCCGGCCGCCACCTCCGCCATCCCGATTGCTGAATACATCGTCAATCAGCTGGATGAGATGGTGAACTTCCCCACCGCAGACGAACTGGCCAACGATCGGGAGGCCGCCAGCGAACTGGATATCAGCATCGATCTGGACTCGGACGCCGAACCCTTCGGCGAGCCAAAACAGCCCGCCTGACCGGGCAGGGCGACCCGCCGTTGAACTGCGCTATGTTTTTGTTTCCAAATAGAAAAGAGAACTTGCAATCAACTGAAACGATGCTAACATACGCCCCGTCCTGAGTTGAAAGACAACGGACGGTGCTGAGTTCTCGGCGCTACCGCGATGGTAGCTCTGCTGGTCCTCTCGCAACACTAAACCGTGAACCTGGTCAGGCCCGGAAGGGAGCAGCCACAGCGGTGGTCGTGTGTGCCGGGATGTGGCTGGTGGAGCTGCCCCCAATTATATGAAATTCCTTGTTTTACTTAGAATTTATTGAGTTTCTATCTGCCGTGCGCCTAACTAGTACACAGGTTAGTACACGTGGCTCATACTCCCGCATACCTCCAGCTGTCTAAATCTTCGATATTTTACTTCCGTATTCGTGTGCCTGAAGCGTTGCGAACAGTCGTTGGCAAGCGTGAAATTCATCGGTCTTTGCGCACTCGCTGTCACCGCGTAGCAATCATTGCGGGTGGGCGTTTGCTTGCTGCTTGTGAGTATATGTTTGAGCAGGCGCTGAAGGGTAAAGCGGTCTCTCTCCCAATGCAGGAAGCCACTGAAGCGGCTTCTGAGCAGGCTGTCAGCAACCAGGTCGTTACATCAAGTAGCGTTCAAAGCCCC
>JAIBDV010000277.1 GCA_024686055.1 Neptuniibacter sp. | reverse complement strand
TGTCCAGTCCGAGTAAATCACGGTGCTGAATCAGATCAACGAACCTATCGAGTGGATTTCAGCGCAGCTCAGATCACGATTCCTTCGTGGACTCCAAAATGGACGATCAGGAAAGGCGTTCAGGAAGTGGCGGATGGGCTTGGGGGCGAACTCAATTCGAGCGGCGGGGTTATCATCACTCGCACTGACCACCGCTTTCAGGTAAGCCTTTCCCAGGTTCTTCACGGCTTCATCCGCCAGGTCTTCGTTAGACCAGGGTTTTTCCGCCAGGTCCAGCACCATGCTGATAGCCAGCCGCCAGAGGTCGTACTGGTAATCAGCGACGATGGCATCATCAAAGTCATCCATGCCGTAGTAGATACGGTCATGATGATCATGCAGTGCGCCAAAATTGTAGACATGCGCATCGCCCTGCAGCCACAGCTGGCTGTCAGGGCGGCCACCAAACAGTGAGATACGCCAGTCGTGGGACATATCCTGCCAGAACAGATGGTTGGTACCACGGAAAAAGACAAAAGGACTGGCTGCCATTTTTTGATATTTCAGTGCCCGTGCTTCGGCAGGCAGGGTGCTGTTAAAGCGTGCGATTTCAGTCAGCAAAAGTTGTTCGCGTGTGTGCAGTACCTTCATTCTTTGTCTTTCCCCTTTTATATGCAGCCCGCAGGCTACCTTGCCTTTGACAGAGCGGCAATCCTGCCGCTGTACTCTGACAGTTTAACGAAATTGGCCGCTCGACGCCCGTCCACAAAGGTTGCAGCCTGGACTAATGGTGGGCTTTATGTCCGATTACTGGTGTTGCCAATCGCTTTCTGCCAGGGTGCCCATTATCAAATACTTATGTCAGTGAGGGCCGACATCATGGGACAACGCATCTTCAGCATACTGGGCGCTACCACTTTATTCTCAGCGCTGGTGTGCAGCACGCCAATACAGGCCAGTTGTGAGCTGGAACGACCGGTTCGACTGGCGGGTATGAGCTGGCTGTCAAATCAGGTGACTGTAGCGATTCAGCGTCAGATTCTCGAGCAGGGCTACGGTTGTCAGACTGAAGAAGTCATAGGGGGCACCTTGCCCATGATCATGGCGACCATTCGTGGTGATGTCGATGTGATGAATGAGATCTGGCCGAACAGTGTGGCAAAGGCCTGGGGTAAGGCGGTTAGCGCAGGGAAAGTTGAGCCGCTGGGCAGTATTTATTCTGGTGGAGTAGAGGGCTGGTATGTTCCGGCTTACCTGACATCTGCACAGCCAACCCTGACCAATGCTGCCAGTCTGCAACGGCACGCAGCCTTATTTGCGGACCCGGAAGCACCCGGTAAAGGGCGTTTTTACAATTGTCCGGTGGGCTGGAGCTGCGAAATTGTGAATGACAATCTGTTGAAGGCCCTGCAGCTGAATGCCCACTACAACGCCTTTTCTACCGGCAGTGGTGCAGCGCTGGAAGCGGCTGTGGTATCCGCTTATAAGCGTAAGCAGCCGATTCTGTTTTACTACTGGGGTCCCTCGCCATTACTGGGTCAGTATGACTTTACCCGGCTGGCGATGCCTGCCTACAACGCCCAGGCCCATCAATGTAATTTGAGTAGCGACTGTGAGCAACCAGAAGCCAGTGATTTCCCGGTGACGGATATTATTAATGGGGCTAACAGTGAGTTTGTCGCGAAGGCGCCGCAGCTCAGTCAGTTTTTCCGCCAGTTTAATATTCCTACCGAACAGTTTAATCAGGTGCTGGGCTGGGCGGCAGAGCAAAAGGCTGAGCCGTCTGAGGTGGCGGCTAACTTTATCAAAACTCGTCGGGATCTGTGGCAGCAGTGGGTACCGAAGGCGGTGGCAGAACGACTGGATGACCACAACTGAAGCGGGGCACGAATCCAGCCATCTGCAGCAGCTTGCTCCGCGAGCGTCCAGGCGTTGTACCGGTGCCTGACCTGTGCGCAGAGCGCTACTAACTGTGTGACGCTCGAGGTTGATCAGAGCTGATCAGAGCCCTGGGCAAAGTCGCGAGGCTTGAGGTTAAACGGTTTCAGGAACGGTTTCTCACCGGTGTTCTGGTGGTCCCCCAGCAATTTGCCGTTGACCACCGTGCCATACAGGCTGTGTTTATGGAAGTTCAGGTACTTCTCTCGGGTTTCCTTCACATCGCCGGTGTAACGAGGGTCCTGCGGACGTTCCTGGGAATCGATGAAGTAGGCAACATCCCAGGCCTGCTGGTCACTCAGGGTGCCCGGCTTGCCTAGTGGCATATTGTGCTTGATAAAAGCTGATGCCGTTTTCAGGCGCACCATACCGGCACCCCAGTTGTAAGCACCGTCACCCCATAGTGGTGGGAAAACCACTTCACCGCGGGCCGCCTGGCCCTCACCCTGTTCGCCATGACAGAGTACGCAGTTGTCTTTAAACACCTGGGCACCGCGCTGGTAATCTGGTTTCTGAGCCGGTTTGGCCAGTTTACCGAACCCACGTCCGGCAATGTTTCCTTCATACATCGGTGCTTTGGTGGCCATCCATTTGTGATAGGCCACCAGGGAGAGCATGGTGTCGCTGCCATAGGCGGGTGGTTTGCCATTCATGGAGAAAGCGAAACAGCCTGCGATCCGTTCTTCGACCGAGTTGACATGCTGATTTTTACCACGGAAGTTTGGCAGCGTGGTTGCGGCAGGCCAGACTGGAGCGGCCCAGGATTTCCGTCCTTCACCCATATGACAGGTACGACAGTTCATATCGTTGAAGACATTCTCACCACGCAGCTGCTGGGTGTTCATAAACAGGTCGTAACCTTTAAGAATCACCGAACGAAGCTGTGGCTTCATCTTGTCATTCTCGATCAGGCTCTCAATTGTCGGCACATCATGTACATACTGGCCGGGTTTGGCTGGCGGCAGATTAACCGGCACCTGAGGTGCGCTCTCGGCGGCCTGTGCAGTGCTGCTGGCCAGTGCAATAGCCAGGGTCAGCGGGCTAAGGAAAGTAAAATGGTTCATGGGAACTCCTTATTTAACCGCTGGCTGATGGGCTAACCAGGCAGACACTGCATCAATATCGGCATCGTTCATACGTGAAGCGACAGCCAGCATCAGATCCTGTGGATCATTACTGCGCTTACCTTCGCGCCAGGCTTTAAGCTGCTGGGCGATATAGCCCGCATGCTGACCCGCCAGTGCAGGGAAGCTGCTGCCGACGCCCAATGCATCGGGCCCATGACAGCTATTGCAGGCTGGAATATAGCGATCCCAGTCACCGCGTTGAGCCAGTTTTTTACCCAATGATTGCTGTGCCTCTGTGGGCGCAACCGGATTAGCGGCAGGAACGGGCAGGCTGGCGTAATAGGCGGCGACATTGGCTGCCTGCTGTGAGTTGAGCATCATGGCGAACGGCTTCATGGTCGCGTTGGCTCGCTTACCTGATTTGAACTCCGTCAGCTGTTTCTGAATATAGCCTGCATCCAGTCCAGCCAAGCGTGGCCAGGGTTCCGCGCCAGCATTGTTTTTACCGCTACCATCTTGCTGGTGGCAGGCGGCGCAGACGGCAGCCATCTGCTTGCCCTGGGCAACATTGCCCGTTTCGGCCTGAGCGGGCGTCAGTACACAGAAACTGAGCAGCACCGCCGACGTCCAGGTCAGAGGTTTGATGTACATATAAGCTCTCCATTAGGTCATTATTAGTATTATTTAGCGATCAGTGAATTAGGGTAGTTGAATGAAACGTTTATTTAAACTGTCAGAAGGGTGATGTCGACGAATGACCAGGGCGTCGGTGGGCTCAGATATAAAGATGTGTGACTGACAGGTAGAATACTGCACGTTTTGTTGGCTCGATGGTGGAGCTCGTTTTGTATCAGAGGGGATGTTGTGATGGCTATAGCGGCTAAACCGTCGGTGGCGTCGATGCCGATTAAACCGGCTGCCGGTGCCACGGTGCTGGACTTTTTATGCCAGAAATTTCCCCGTATCAGTGCCGAACAATGGCGGCAACGTATGGCAGAGGGCAAGGTACACCGTGATGATGGCAGCCTTTACACACCGCAATGCTGTGTGGTGTCACAGCAGCGGGTGCTCTATTACCGTGAAGTCCCCGCCGAACCGGTGATACCCTTTCAGGAACAAATCCTGTTTGAAGATGAACTGCTGCTGGTGGCCTGTAAACCGCACTTTCTGCCCGTGATCCCCAGTGGTCCTTATGTTAATGAGTGCCTGCTCAACCGGCTATGCAAACGTACCGGGCTGGACCAGCTTGTTCTGGCGCACCGGATCGACCGGGAAACTGCCGGGCTGGTGCTGTGCTGTAAACAGCCCGAGCATCGGGCTGCCTATCAACGGCTGTTCGCAACGGGCAACATTCGCAAGCAGTACCATGCTGTGGCAGCCGTGGGAGGACAGATTCAACCGGGCATGCAGTGGCAGGTGCGTAATCGGCTGGAGAAGGGGGAGCCCTGGTTTCGGATGCAGGTTGTCGATGGCCAGCCCAACAGCGATTCCAGCATTGAATGTCTGACGGTGGAGCAGGGGCGCGGCCTGTTTTCACTCAGCCCGCACACCGGCAAGACGCACCAGTTGCGGCTGCATATGCACAGCCTGGGCATGGCACTGGAAAATGATCGGCTCTATCCGGTGCTGCAGGATAAAACTCCGGACAACTATGACCGGCCCCTGCAGCTGCTGGCGCGGCAGATCGATTTTATCGACCCGGTTACCGGTGAGCCCCGGCACTTTGAGACGTCACGCACGTTACAGTTTTAAGTGAACGCAGCGGCTATTCATTTACTCGCGCCAGGACAATCACTAACATCCCGGGTCTCTATTCATCGGCAAGGAGAAAGCCGTGCGTTATCTGATGTTTGTCACTGT
>JAIBDV010000276.1 GCA_024686055.1 Neptuniibacter sp. | reverse complement strand
ATCACCCGTGCCCGCGAGACCCTGATTATGACCCTGGCCAGCCAGCGCAAACAGTATGGCGAGAAGATCGACTGTGCCCCCAGCCGGTTCCTCGACGAGCTGCCCGAGGATGATCTGATCATCGAAGGGCTGGGAGAAGTTAACGAAAAAGCCAACAAGGCACGGGGCCAGGCCACCCTGTCGGGGCTTAAATCGCTGTTTGACTGATTAATCGCCGAACGTCAGGCATAAAAAAACCGCCCGAAGGCGGTTTTTTTTTAACGCAGCGCGAACTTACTTGGCGCTATCGACCATGTGCTCAATCGCACTGTTGATCTCGTCGTCAGAACAGCTGGCACAGGTACCACGTGGTGGCATGGCATTGATACCGCTGATCGCATTCGCCAGCAGCGTATCCATGCCTTTAGCCGCACGGTCCGTCCAGTCAGAGCTACCGAACTTAGGTGCACCAGCGACGCCAATGGAATGACAGGCAGCACAGCTAGCGTTGTAAACGTCTGCACCGGAGCGGGCACCGCCACCGGAAGCCGCTGCGGCAGCCGCCCCAGCGCCACCACAGCTATCATCACCTTCCATGCAAACCTGACCCAGCGGCTTGATACGCTCAGCAATCGCGTCGTCGCCGGTCGCAGCGTTAACGGAGCTTGCCAGCGCCATGCCCAGACCCAGTGCGCACAGCGCAGAAGTAAATTTGTTCACAGTTACGACCTCATCACTCATTAATTATATCGGCAGTGCGGCCTGTCTGGTTGTCCTTATCCAATGCGCTGACAGCACGATGAACCACCGGACGAGTGCAGACACAACTGCTCAAAGGGTAATCGGGCACGGATTATAGCTAACAATAAACCCAACGGAAATGGGGCGAATGACTAGCTATTGATCCAATGCAGCACAAAATGCCGTTAAAACGGCCATCAGCATACGAAAAACGTCGATCATCGGATTACTGCGACTACAGATTAACCTGACGAAAACAGCATGGGAGCAAGCATGGGAGGGGTACACAGGGGAAAGTAGAGGGAATGCCTGCCCTGGCGGTCCCCATGCCGATACGTGTCCTGATCAGCTGGGGCAATCATAGCCAGCCTGGATGACAGTTGTGTCTCAATACCGTGAGCATTTAATGACAGCCCAGGCCCCACTCAGCGCGGCTTGCTTATAAAAAACAGCCACTTGGCCAACCCTGAACCTCGCCAGGGGGTTGCGTACCCGCGCCAGATGCGTATCATACGCCTTGCAAACACTTCCTTGTGCGCCTGTAGCTCAGCTGGATAGAGTAGCAGGTTCCGATCCTGTTGGTCGGGGGTTCGAATCCCTCCAGGCGCGCCACTTTTTTGCTTCTTCTCTGTACTTTCGTACACATTGATTTTTCTTGCCGATCACTTTCTGTTTATAACCGGGCGATGCGCACCGGAATTTGCTGTGTCTGATCGTTTTTTGGGTCGGTTATAGTGGCTGGATCGGTACGATGACACGCGTACCCCCGCAGACTTATCTTCTACAGACATCCGTCCTCGATTTTAGCCTCAACTACTGGCACCATTTAATCGCTTTATTGTTAAATCATCGGAGAAGTGGGTCTGGGATGGTGCAGGGTGGGCGCGACAGGCTCTGAGTGGGTTTGTGCGTTGCCTGACTGAGCATATTGCCCGTCAGGTGAAGCAGAGTGATGGTTGCAGAGGGGTTTATTGCTTATCTGAAGGGTCTAATAGATGTCCGTCGCTGGGCTCACAGGACAACAGCCGTGCCAACCTGAGGGGGTGGCTGTCGGTCCGGTGTGAACCTGACAGCGGACCATGGCCGTGACCCGCGTTACGCCATACCTGAACGGTATAGCGCCAGCTTCAACTCAGACAACCGTCTCTTCATCCTCTAGCGATACCTTATAAAGCTGGCTATCCAGTGACCAGTTTTCGCCGTTCGAACGTAACCCAAAATCATGCTGATAACGCCAGCCCTCCTCTTCCGGTTGTCTGGCCAGTATCAATTCCCTGATACCGAACTCGTTACGAGCACTGCCGTCCAGTACGCTGTCCCGGCTTTGCGTATGAAAGATCCTTGTTGTCTGGGTGAGTGCCTCCAGCTTCCGGAAACCGGTGGCAAATTCCTCATTCTCAGGGTCATTCAGGATAGCGGCGATAGCACTGGCATTATCCGGGGAATCTGCATTGGTTACGTGGAACTGTTCCGGCTCATCTTCATTATTGCTACCGTCATCTTCAGTCTCGTCTGGCTGGCCATATCGGATATATGTTCCTGCCAGCCCTGTAACGCCCTGTTCCGCCAGCCGCGTTTCAAGGTCGCCGCTGACAGCCTGGTAGCCGGCTGTCAGCACCGCATCAACGGCAAACATACTATTCGTACCACCCGCCGCAACGTGCTGCCAGGCCTGTTGAGGTGTTGTCAGATTAATGAACTCACCCGGGTTATCTGGATCTTCAAAGGAACCATAGCTAGTAGTATTCGGGTCGGTAAGCCGAAACTTCGATTCATCTACCTCATCTGCAGGTATTTCCGTGTTGTTGTCTGCAGGCGTTTCAGTTGTTTCCGTTGTTTCATTAGCAACCGTTGCTGCACGGTTCAGTAATTGCCAGGAAGCCGGGGTCGATTGAATATGCATAGCGTATCTCCTTAAACAGAAAGGCAATCGGATTGTCCGGTGTAACTAAAGGCAAAAATGGGTCCACTGTGCGTAACCAGGTGCTGGTCTGGTCGCTATTACGGGATAGAGAGGTACAGAGTTGCGATGTTAGATACACAGAATGAAGGCCTCACCTGAATTACATCAGGTTCGTTAATAATCCATCCTTTCCTCCTGCGCGTATTTGCTTCTGCGAGGGAAAGGTTTTGCCACGTCTGCGTCAGAGATTCAGGCCAATGTGCCACCATGGCTCAGCGAGTCGATAACCAGGGCTGGCCAGATTTATCTTCTACTGACATCCATCCTCGATTTTAGCCCCCACTGCTGGCACCCTTTGAGCGCTTTATTCTCCCGCACTCTCATACGTTGTATCGATCAGGGCTGTTAATACATGTTGAAACCAATAATCGTTGTTTTGCTGGTGTTTGTACTGCAGGGGTGCGTGTTAACCAAGGTGGTCACGGTGCCGCTGCGTGTCGGTGGCGCGGTGGTTTCAGTGGTGCCGGTTGTGGGCAATGTGGCGGATGCGGCTATTGATACGACCGCGGATGTGATTGATCTGGTGCCGCTGTAACGCTGGCGCTAAAGAGAATCCGTCAGGCGGGGGAAAGTTATCCCCAGCTGCTGCAGGTATGGCCCGATGGTCACACCTGCAGACTGTCGACTTACTCTTTATCCACAGCGGTTGTGCTGGCCGGAGCCTGATCTGCGGGTGGGTATAACGCATCCAGCGGGATGCTTTTGCCATCCGGGCGGACGATACGGGCGTGGTGACGTTTGAGCTGGCGGGCTTCCTGCACCCCGCAGGCGTGGGCGATGACGCCGACTTCGTGGTCCAGGTTACGCACATAGTTAGCCACGCGTACCGCTTTGTCGGTGGGGTCCAGCCCGCGTTGCAGTTTGGGATCATGGGTGGTGATGCCGGTAGGGCAGGTGTTTTTATTGCATTGCAGTGCCTGAATGCAGCCCAGCGCGAACATGAAACCGCGAGCACTGACGACGAAGTCGGCCCCCACCGCCAGCGCCCAGGCAACCCCCGCCGGGGTGACCAGCTTGCCGGAGGCGATCACGCGCACGCGGCTACGCAGGCCGTAGCGTTGCAACATATCGACGGTGATCGGCAGGCTTTCCTGAATCGGCATGCCCATGTAATCCATCAGGCTCATGGGTGCCGCGCCGGTGCCGCCATCGGCACTGTCGATGGTAATAAAGTCGGGTGCGTACTCAATACCCCGTTGCTGCACCAGGCTGAACAAGTCTTCCAGCCATTCGAACTGGCCCATGACGGCTTTAAAGCCAACCGGCTTGCCGGTGACTTCACGGATGCGGGCCATCATATTAAGCAAGTCTTCGGCACTGTTGATATCGGGGTGGCGGTTGGGGCTGATGGCGTCTTTGCCCACTTCAATAACCCGGATGCGGGCGATCTCTTCGGTGACTTTGGCCCCAGGCAGAATGCCGCCTTTGCCGGGTTTGGCACCCTGGCTGAGTTTGATCTCGAACATTTTGACCTCGGGGTTAGCGGCAACGGCTCGCAGTTTTTCATCACTGAGGTTGCCATTGTCGTCCCGCACGCCGAACTTGGCGGTGCCAATCTGAAACACGATGTCGCAGCCCGCTTCCAGGTGGTAGTGCGACAGGCCGCCTTCTCCCGTGTTCATCCAGCAATTCGCTGCTTTAGCGCCCTTGGCGAGGGCACGAATGGCTGGGATCGACAGAGCGCCGTAGCTCATGCCTGAAATGTTGAGCAGCGAGTCTGTGGTGTAGGGCTGCGCGCAGTAAGGGCCAACGGTGATAGCGCGGATATCGACGGCATCTTCACCCAGGGTGGGGTAGGGGCAGTTGACGAAGTACACCGAGCCGGTGGGGCGCAGGTCACGGGTGGAGCCGAAGGCGATGGTGCTGTCGACATTTTTGGCGGCGCGATAAACCCAGGCGCGCTCAGCACGGTTAAAGGGCAGCTCTTCGCGGTCGGCGGAGAAGAAGTACTGGCGGAAGAATTCGCCCATATGCTCGAAAAAGTAACGGAACCGGCCAATTACCGGGTAGTTGCGACGAATGGTCTGCTTGGTCTGGCTGACATCAAGGATATAGAGCACCAGGATCGTCAGTAGCCCCAGGCCCAGTATCAGGATAAAGAATACAGACAGCAGCTCCATGAAGACGAAAAGCCAGCTGGAGGTCATTGATTCCATCATGT
>JAIBDV010000127.1 GCA_024686055.1 Neptuniibacter sp. | reverse complement strand
GTTGCGGAACGGCCCCTCGCTGTCACGGTGGGCGACGATATTACTGGCGGTGGTGCGGTTCAACCCGGCTACCTGAGTCAGCAGCTCAATGGAGGCGGTGTTCACATCGACACCGACATGGTTTACACAATCTTCGATCACCGCATCCAGGCTCTGGGCCAGCTGGTTCTGATCGACGTCGTGCTGATACTGGCCCACGCCAATAGCCTTGGGTTCGATTTTTACCAGCTCGGCCAGCGGGTCCTGCAGGCGGCGACCGATGGAGACAGCGCCACGCAGGGTCACATCCAGCTGCGGGAATTCTTTGGCAGCGTTTTCAGAGGCTGAGTATACCGATGCCCCGGCTTCACTGACCATCACGGCAGTAATCGCCTGTCCAGGCAGCTGACTGATCAGTTCTTTAGCCAGCTGCTCGGTTTCCCGTGAAGCGGTGCCATTGCCGACACTGATCAGTTCGACCCGGTGGGTTTTGGCCAGTTTGGCGAGGCTGGCCAGTGAGCGGTCCCACTGTTTATGCGGCGCGTGGGGGTAGATGGTATCGGTGGCCAGTACTTTGCCGGTGGCATCAACCACCGCCACTTTACAGCCGGTACGCAGGCCAGGGTCCAGCGCCAGTGTTGCGCGCTGGCCTGCGGGTGCGGCCAGCAGCAGATCTTTGAGGTTACGGGCAAAGACGTTGATCGCTTCCAGCTCTGCTGCGATACGCAGCTGCTTGATCAGATCGCTGCTCAGTTGAGGATGCAGTTTCTGCTTCCAGCACTGGGCGGCACAGTCCAGTAACCAGCGGCCCTGTAAGCGATGATGACGAACCAGGCGTTCAGCGCCCTCGTTTTCCAGGCCGACCGGTGGCTGCAGGCTGTGCTTGAGTACGCCCTCCTGCTCGCCGCGCAGAATCGCCAGCGCCCGGTGGGAGGGGACTTTGCGCAGCGGTTCGTTGTAGTCGAAATAATCGCGGAATTTACTGTTATCGTCGGCTTTGCCGCGGGCCACTTTGACCTGCAGCACGCCCTGCTTCTGTAGCCACAGTCGCAGGTTGCCCAGCAGGTCAGCGTCTTCAGCGAAACGCTCAATCAGAATCTGGCGGGCCCCTTCCAGTGCATCGTCTGCCGTGGCGATATCACCTTTAACGAAAGGCGCGGCCAGCGAGTTGGGATTGGCGGATGGCTTTTTCTGCAGCTGATCCGCCAGCGGCTCCAGCCCGGCTTCGCGAGCCTTCTGTGCTTTGGTGCGGCGTTTGGGACGGTAGGGCAGGTAGAGATCTTCCAGCCGACTTTTACTGTCGGCCGCGAGGATCTGGCGTTCCAGCGTCGGGCTCAGTTTGCCCTGTTCGCGAATGCTGCCCAGTACGGTATCGCGACGGTCATTGAGGTCGCGCAGATAACCCAGTCGTTCATGCAGGTTACGCAGCTGGGTATCATCCAGTGCGCCGGTAATCTCTTTGCGGTAGCGGGCGATAAAGGGCACGGTGGCCCCGTCGTCCAGCAGGTCGATAGTGGCGCTGACCTGCTGCGGGCGAACCTGCAGCTCCTCGGCAATCTGTTGGGCAATGGACATGGGGGTAGAGCACCTCACAGCAAACGGAAACAGGCACTGATGTTAGCATAGCGTCTGCCGATCTGTTGCGCCGCAGCGTACCGAATTACGTGCTACTGCGACGACTGCTGTTTCCAGGCCAGAGCTTTGCTGTACTGGCAGGTCAGGTAGTCAATCAGCTGATCCAGTGCCTGGCGTGCGGGCTCAATCTGCTGGGCTGCAATAGCGTTATACAGTGCCTGGTGATGACCGATAATCACCTCCCGGTCACGAAAGCGATTGGCCAGCATATTGGTCAGCGGTTGCAGGGCTTCAATCACGGTGTACATATTGAATTGCAGCACTGGATTGGCGGTAGCATCGACCAGCGCACGGTGAAAGCGAATGTCTGCGGCGCAGAAGTCTTCATCACTGATGGGTTGCTGTTGCTGGTTCAGCGCAGCGTTCAGCTCCGCCAGCTGGCTCTCAGTACGCCGCTGCACAGCCAGCCCCAGACAAAGCTGTTCCATTTCCCGGCGGGCTTCGCTGATTGAATCCAGGTCAAACTCGCCCAGGCTGACCATCAGCGTTGCGGTGCCGGTGAGGGCATCACTCATCTCTTCGGTGCTGGGGCGGGTGACAAAGGTGCCACCCGTCGGGCCGCGGCGGGAGCGAATCAGGTGCTGGGCGGCCAGCCGTTTCAGCGCTTCGCGGATAGTGGGGCGAGACACGTTAAACCGGGCGGCCAGCTCTTCTTCGGTGGGCAGGCGTTCATCAACCTGCAGATCCCCCTGCAGGATAGCGCTGCGAATCTGTTCGGCGATCTGCTTTGCCAGGCTCTGGGTGACCACCCGATCATAGTTAATTGCCATTGTCTGCGCTGTGCCTCTACTGCCGGATGGTTGAATCTGAAGTCGACCACTTTAGCATAAAATGGTTATTTGTCTTATTTTCTATTTGTTTGACAAATAGGTAAATGAGCGATTAATGTACAGCGCAGAGGTGGCCGGACAGACCGGGCTGCCAGCTGATACTTATCGAACCGGAGGCCCATGATGGCTGCTCAGGATACGTTCAAAGCTTTGCTGTTGCGTCAGGATGACGACAAGAAAACCCAGGCGACACTGGAAACACTGACCGTGGCAGACCTGCCTGATGAAGATGTGCGGGTGGCGGTGGAATATTCCAGCCTCAACTACAAAGACGGCATGGCGGTGACCGGTACCGGTAAAATCGTGTTGCAGTGGCCGATGGTACCGGGCATTGATCTGGCCGGCACCGTGCTGGAGTCACGTAGCGATGCCTACAAGGCCGGTGACAAAGTGGTGCTGACTGGCTGGAGCGTTGGCGAAAAATACTGGGGGGGGTATAGCCAGCAGCAGAAACTGAAAGCTGACTGGCTGGTGCCGCTGCCCGCCGGGCTGAACACGCAGCAGGCGATGGCCGTGGGCACCGCCGGGCTGACGGCGATGTTGTGTGTTATGGCGCTGGAAGAGGGCGGTGTTACGCCTGAGTCTGGCCCGGTGGTGGTGACCGGTGCTGCCGGTGGTGTTGGCTCCGTGGCTGTATCGATTCTGGCCAAACTGGGTTATCAGGTAGCGGCGGTGACCGGGCGCGAATCAACCCATGACTACCTGCGGGCACTGGGGGCCAGCGAGATTCTGAGCCGGGAAGAGATGGCGGCTAAGCCGCGTCCGTTAGAAAAGCAGCGCTGGGCGGGTGCCGTTGATACCGTGGGTGGTGAAATGCTGGCGCGGGTACTGGCCGAAGCGGATTACAGCGCGGTGGTTGCGGCCTGTGGTCTGGCCGGTGATTTCCGTCTGCCGACCTCGGTGATGCCGTTTATTCTGCGTAATGTACGGTTGCAGGGGGTGGATTCGGTAATGTGTCCGCTGGCGCGTCGTACTGAGGCCTGGAACCGGCTGGCGCAGGATCTGCCGATGGCACAGCTGGAGCAGGTAATGCAGGTTGTCTCACTGGAACAGGTGCCTGAACAGGCAGCGAAGATCATGCAGGGTCAGGTGCAGGGCCGGGTTGTGGTGGATCTGAACGGCTAAGATGGCAGGCAGCCCGTGCGGTGTACCGACACCGACGGGCTGTGGTAAACAGACCGGAAAGCGGCTTAGCTGACCATCAATACCTGCATGGAGTTGGTGCCGCCATCCGTGCCGACAGCAGCGCCACGGGTCAGCAGTACCAGGTCACCAGACTGCAGCTGGTCGCGGGCTTTCAGGCCAGCCAGTACTTCGTGGTTGAGTTTGCTGTCATCGACCGCCGTGGCATCGAAGAACATCGGTTCCACACCGCGGTACAGTGCCATCCGGCGCAGAGTGCGCTCATGGCGGGTCAGGGCAAAGATTGGCAAGCCGGAACGGATACGGGACATCCACAGCGGGGTGGAGCCGGATTCGGTCAGGCAGATGATCGCTTTAATGCCCGTCAGCTGGTTGGCGGTGTACATGGCGGAACGGGCAATGGCTTCATCGAAACGCTCGCACGTCTGGGTCATGCCGGTAGAAACCGGACGGGACAGCAGGTGTTTCTCCGCGCCCTGACAGATACGGGTCATGGCCTGTACCACTTCAACCGGGTGATTACCGGCAGCCGTTTCTGCCGACAGCATTACCGCATCGGTGCCATCCAGAATCGCGTTAGCCACGTCGAAGACTTCGGCGCGGGTCGGCATTGGATTCTGGATCATGGTTTCCATCATCTGAGTGGCGGTGATCACCACTTTATTCAGCTCGCGGGCGCGCTGGATAATATGCTTCTGCACCCCGATCAGCTCAGCATCGCCAATCTCAACCCCCAGGTCACCACGGGCGACCATCGCCCCGTCGCAGGCCAGCAGGATCTCGTCCAGTGCTTCCGGGCTGGTGACGGTTTCAGCCCGCTCGATCTTGGCAATAATCTCTGCCCGGCTACCGGCATCGGCCAGCAGACGACGCGCTTCATGCAGATCCTCGGCGACACGCGGAAAGGACACGGCAACGTAGTCCATATCCAGCTCCGCGGCGACCAGAATATCGCGTCGGTCTTTGTCGGTCAGTGCGGCGGCAGAGAGGCCGCCCCCCTGTTTATTGATGCCCTTGTTGTTGGACAGCGGACCACCGATAACGACTTCGGTTTCGACCTTGCTGCCATTAACACTCAGCACTTTAAGCTGTACCCGGCCATCGTCCAGCAGCAACAGATCGTCGGGTGCGCTGTCGCGGGGCAGGTTTTTATAATCCAGCCCGACCTGGCGCTGGTTACCAGCGTTGGTGTCCAGTTCGGAATCGAGCAGGAACAGATCGCCAGTGGCCAGCTCAATCGGGCCATTCTTAAACCGTGCGATACGGATTTTTGGCCCCTGCAGATCACCCAGCACGGCCACGGAAAGCCCCAGTTTACGGGCGCTGGTGCGCACCTTTTCGGCACGCTGACGGTGATCATCGGCGCTGCCGTGGGAGAAGTTCAGCCGTACCATGTTCACGCCACTGCGCAGCAATTGTTCCAGTACGTCATCTTTATCTGTTGCCGGGCCGAGGGTGGCCACGATTTTGGTGCGTTTGAGCATCTGTGCATCTCACCAGGGAAGTGTAGGGTTAATGCTACCAAGGTATGGGAGCGGGGGTTCTATTTCAAGTTATCCGCGGACAACGCATAATACCTGGCAGAAATTATCGGGAATCCTATCGTGAAGTATTCGCCCCGCATCCGCCTTGTCAGCCTGTTTATGCTGGTGCTGATCTTTTTACTGATCATCGGTCAGACGGCTGCGATTAATCGCAAGCAGGGTCTGGCTGAGCTGCAGCAACGCTCGCAGACGGACCTGAATCGCTATCGCCTCAGCCTCAGCCAGACGCTGGAGCGTTACCGCAATACCCCCGAGCTGCTGGCGACACACGGGGATCTGATCCAGGTGTTACAACAGCCTGCTAACCTGGAGCGCCGCCATAGCGCCAGCCTCTATCTGCACCGAGTGAACCGGATTCTGGAAGCCTCTGATGTCTATTTGATGAATCCCGATGGCACCACGATTGCCTCCAGTAACGAATCCGGCCCACGCAGCTTTCTGGGGCGTAACTTTGCCTTCCGGCCCTATTTCAAAATGGCTATGCAGGGCCGCTCCGGAGCGTACTCTGCGGTGGGGACAACCTCAGGTAAGCGGGGTTATTACTTCTCGTACCCAGTACAGCTGGTGGACAGCATCATCGGGGTAGTGGTGGTGAAGATCGACCTTAATGATATCGAGGAAGACTGGAATGACCCGATGCTGGATATTCTGGTGGTCGATGATGATGATGTGGTGTTTATCTCAACCCGTAAGGACTGGAAATTTCGGCTGCTCAAGCCACTGTCGCAAGGGGATATGCAGCGGATTGTGGGCAGCCTGCGCTACGGCAGTCATCCACTGAAAGCACTGGGCATTATCGAGCGTAAGGCCCGTGGCGATGGCAGCGCGCTGGTGACGCTGCTGGATGCCGTTCAGCTGGATAACCCGGCACTGGATGGTGCTGAACCACGGGAATACCTGCTGCAGGACACCTACCTGGAGGGCTATGGCTTACGCCTGGTATCGCTGGCGCAAACCGCCGGGATTCGCCAGAGTGTCTGGGAGTCGGTGGTGCTGGTGGCCTCTGGTTATGTGGCGCTGGTACTGCTGGGCCTGTTTCTGTTGACCCGGCGTCGGGCGCAACAGGAGCGGGCGGAGTTTAAGCAGCAGCGCACCCAGGCACTGGAAGAAAATGAAAGCCGGGTGCGGGCGATCATTGATAATACCCGCGCTGGCCTGATCACCATGGACCGGCAGGGGCGGATCGAGTCGTTTAACCCCACCGCAGAGACACTGTTTGGTTACCAGGGGGCACAGATTCGTGGCAGTTATTTCAGTTGTCTGCTGAGCCAGCCGGACCGGCCTTTATGCTGGCGGCATCTGGTTGCAGACGATGGGCAGCGGCCACATGAACTGATGCTTGAAGCCACTGGTGTGCGCCAGGGCGGGAGTGTGTTTCCGATTGAGCTGGTGATCGGCCAGATGCAGATGGGTGACCAGCTGCGTTTTATCGCCACCGTGCATGATATTACCGAGCGTAAAGAATCCGAGCGCCAGCTCAAACGTGCCCATGGTCAGCTGGAAAGTCGGGTGAAATCACGGACCGCGGACCTGACCGAAACCAATGCCCGGTTGTTAACCGAGATCGAACGCCATGACCGGACCCGTAACGAGCTGATTCAGACCGCCAAACTGGCTGTGCTGGGCCAGCTGGCGGCGGGGATTAACCATGAGCTGAACCAGCCGCTGACGGCCATCCGGGCCTATGCCGACAATGCGCGTGCGTTTATGGCGCTGGGTAAACAGCAGACGGTGGAAACCAACCTGATTGAGATCAGCGCGCTGACTGAACGGATGGCCAAGATTATTCACCCGCTTAAAGAATACGCCCGCAACAGCAGCGGCCAGCCGGAACCGGTGTGCCTGAAAGCGCTGCGCGACGGGGCCATGTCGATCCTGTATGGCCAGCTGCATAAAAAAGGTGCCGAGATCGAATGGCCGCCCCAGCTGGAACGTTACTATGTACTGGGTGATATGGTACGGCTGGAACAGGTGCTGGTGAATCTGATTCGTAATGCCTTGCAGGCGATGGAGACGCAGCCGGAAAAACAGTTACAGGTGAGAATTGAGTTGCAAGAACAGCAGCTGTTGCTGGCGCTACGTGACGTTGGCCCCGGTATTCCAGATGCTGATCTGGACCGGGTGTTCGAGCCGTTTTACACCACCAAAAAATCAGGCCAGGGACTGGGGCTGGGATTATCTATTTCACACCGTATTATTGAAAGCCTGAATGGCCAGCTCAGTGCGGCTAACCATCCACAGGGTGGTGCCGTCTTTACCCTGACCCTGCCGCTGTGTGATGCACCGCAGCAGTCGGATCTGATCAAATAAAAGGAAACCCTATGCATACCCAGACGCCTGTTCCGCTGATGCTGGTGGATGATGAGCCCCATATTCGACTGGCCGCCGGACAGACGCTGGAACTGGCAGGTTACGACGTTACCGCGTTTGAACGGGCGGAACCGGTGCTGGAGCGGCTGACCGATGACTGGCCGGGTGTGCTGGTTACCGACATTAATCTGCCGGGTATGGATGGCCTGGAACTGATGAAGCGCGTCCAGGCCATTGACCCTGACCTGCCCGTCATCCTGATTACCGGCCATGGTGATATCTCGATGGCGGTGAATGCCATTCGTGACGGTGCCTACGATTTCATTGAGAAACCCTTCGCCGCTGACCTGCTGCAGGACGTGGTGCGTCGGGCGGTGGAAAAACGGGCGTTAACGCTGGAAAACCGCACCCTGCGTGAGGAACTGGCGGAGCAGAGTGCGCCGGGCCCAAGGGTGATCGGC
>JAIBDV010000017.1 GCA_024686055.1 Neptuniibacter sp. | reverse complement strand
GAGGGATTACAGATGCCCGGTGTTCTGGCTGTTAAAAAAGTAATTTGTGAAATCACGGAAACTGAAAAACTGAACCATGATGTGTACCGGATTCGTCTGCATATGCCGGCAACTGCCAGCCATGCAGTTGAGTATTATGCCGGTCAGTATCTGAATGTACTGCTGCCAACGGGTAAGCAGGCATCATTCTCTATTGCGTCCGCGCCTGATATGGGACGTGAGCTGGAGCTGCATATTCGTCACATCCCTGAGAGTGAGATGTCGTCAGCAATTGTTGATCACCTGCTGAATAACCCCAGTGTCGAGATCGAGCTGCCGCGCGGTGACTGCTATGTGCAGGCGACGCAGATGAAAGATGATACTCAGCTGATCATGGCTGCTGCCAGCACCGGGTTTGCCCAGGTGAAGAGCATGGTCGAGCACCTGCTGGCTAACCAGCACCATAACCCGATCCATGTGTACTGGGGTGCGCGTAACGCTGATGATTTCTATCTGGCTGATTTGCCCGAGCAGTGGGCCCGTGAACATAGCCATGTGACAATGACACGGGTAGTTGAACCGGATGCTGCGTCTGCCTGGCAGGGCCGTACCGGCTTGCTGCCGGCGGCAATTCTGGAAGACTTTACTGAGTTTGATAACACGCTGGTGATCGGTGCTGGTTCGCCGGGTATGGTTTACGCTCTGCTGGATGCCTGCGAAGCCGCGGGTATGAAAGAAGAGCAGCTTAAATCGGATGTGTTTGCCTACGCGCCACGGCCGGTAAAGTAAGCTGATCTGTTTTCTGGCAGACAAAAAGAAGCCGCACATTGTGCGGCTTTAATCTCTCTACACTTCTGCTTAAAACGGGCATCGAACGGGCAGTGCCCAATGCGTACTACTGAGGGGAAACTCAGAGCTCGACGCAACAGCCAGTGGCTGTGCTGTGTCGATGTATGCAGTCTATGGTGTCAGAATGAAACCAGCCTGAATAGCGTAATAACATTAAGATGCTGTAATGATCGCCGTAGATCAGCGTAGTTTGGTTATTTTATTCTGGCATAAAAAACGCCCGGCGGTTTGTAACCGACGGGCGTTTTTGTTGCCAGGCCAGGCTTAGCTGGACTGGTCCGGCATGGGCAGGGCTGGCAATGTATCTGACAGCAACAGCAGATGTTCCTGCAGTGTTGTTTCAGCCTGATCCTTGTCGCCCAGATGGCGCAGCAGACGAATCAGCTCGGCCAGGGTTTCGCGGTCCGGGCTGTACTCCAGGCTCTGCTGGAAGTACTTCAGTGCTTCGCCCCACTGCTTGTTGCGTAGCGACAGGCGACCCAGGGTCAGCAGCAGTGCTGCGCTGTCCGGGTGCTGGCTGGTCCACTTGCGAGCCTGATCCAGTTGCTGTTTCGGGTTGCTGCTGTTGATGCGACCGTACAGGGCCACCAGCCGCTCATCCCATTCCCGCTTGATCAGATCGCGCAGCGTTTTCTCAGCGCGGTCATCGGCGTTCAGCTCGATCAGCATTTCGCAGTAGCGCTCAACCAGTGCCAGATTGCGCGTCATGTCGGCAGGCATGGAATCCCAGGCCTGGGCCAGACGTTTGAGGCGTTCTTCATCCGGCGTGTCCGGGTTGAAGGCGGCTTTGGTATCGTCCAGTCGGTTGATGTGCACGGTTTCGGTCAGGGCGACCATGGCATCGCTGTGCAGCACCTGCTGTTTACGCATATCCGGCAGCAGGCCGGACAGGGACTGCCAGTCTTTCAGCTGGACGTACACGTCTTTGAGCAGCTTGATAATGTAGGTGTTGTTCGGGGCCATGCGACGCAGCTGTAGCAGCATTGCCAGGCAGGGTTCCAGCTGGCCACGGGCCAGCTGGAACTGTGCCTGGGTGATGCCCACGGCAACATCGGCATTGGGCGTGCTCTGGCGGGCTTTGTTCAGTAGCTCGTCAGCCGCTTTCTCATCACCTTGCTCATGGGCCGCGCGGGCCGCTGCCAGGTAGTTCACCAGTGCCAGTTCGGAGCGAGCTGCAGCGCTGGTCAGCTGTTTCTGAGCCTTGCTCCAGTTGCCTTCAGACAGTGCCAGCAAGCCGACCACTGTTTTATTCTGAGCGCTGCGCTGACGACGGCGTTCACGCCAGCCACGCAGCTGTTCAGTTGGCAGGCGGGTGTTGAACAGCAGGTTCAGCACCCAGTGCAGCAGCATAAAGCTGATCGCAACGGTGACCAGCATCACCCAGAGGCTGGTTTCAACGGTGGTCTGGTTGTAGGACAGCAGCACGTAGCCAGGGTCCTGCACCATTTTTTCACCGACCCAGGCGCCGCCAACCAGCACCAGCACCATTAACAGAAAAAGCTTTTTCATTGGCCAGCTCCTTTCTGTTTCAGTGCAGTCATCTGCTGCAGGTAGGCTTTGAGCTCAGTCAGGGAGTTGGAAATATCTGGCAGAGCAGGGGAAACCTGGCTGGATTTCAGCTCACCGATACCGCGTAGCAGGGCCTGGGTGGTGCCATCATCCTGCTGGAAGTAGGTACCCAGCCACTCTTCAGCTTTGTTCAGCGCGCTGTCGAAGGATTCCTGACGGCGCTGCAGCAGTGCCAGCTGAGCCTGTTCCAGCATCAGGTTAAGATTCTGCTGCAGATAGTATTTCTGTTCAGGTGACAGCAGCGGTTTAACCGGTTCGTCGCGGTGCTGGATGACGATCAGGGATTCCAGTTTGGCCATCGCCTTGCCCCAGGATGCCTGGACGCCGCTGGCCCAGCCAGCCTGAACGGACTCGGGAGTAATCTCTTTGAGCATATCTGGTAGCTGGTGCTGCTGGCTCAGCGGCGTTACACGCAGGTCAGCGACCTGACGGTTCATTGCGCCGAGTTTCAGGAACAGCCCTTCGCTATCCAGCTGTGGTACGGCTTCCAGTGCAGCGATATCGGCAGCAACAGCTTTGCGGATGTCGTAGATGGTGACATCGTCGGTTTCGGCGAGGATCTTGTCAGCTGATTTGAGCAGCTGCAGGGCACCGTTAACAGTGTTTTCCATCAGGATGCGCTGGTTCGCCAGCCGTAGCAGGTACTCGACCTCTGCCAGCAGCCAGTCTTTACGGCTGTTATGCTGCTGGGCCATCACCTGCTTCATGGAGCGGGTCAGGCGGTTCTGCAGTTCGTTTACGTTGTTCTTGTCGTTACTGGCCTGGGCTTTGACTTCGCCCAGCTGGCGATTCACGTCTGCCATGTTACTGCTCAGATCGCTACGCGCGCCGCTGAGCATGCTGTCGACTTTGGCGTTGATTTCGCTGCGCAGCTGCACGTTCTGTTGCGTCTGCTGCATGCTCATCCAGTACAGGTAACCGGAAGCGCCCAGTGCGGCAAACGACAGCGCCAGTGCCAGCTTGCCCGGCCAGGTTGCGCCCGCGCTTGCCGTCTGTGCCGCGGCAGGTGGTGCACTGCTGCCTGCATCGGCTGGCTTGGCGGCAGCTTTCGGGCTAGCTTTGGTGCTATCAGCGCGCGGAGTGTCCGCAGCGGGCTGATCTGCCTGGCTGTCGCTGCTGTCGTTGCCAGCGCGTGCGCCGCCACGTTTGCCGCGATTGCGGTTGCGGTTGCGATTACGGCCTTCTGGGCCTTTGTTGTCTGAGGCGTGCTGCTCAGTATTATCAGTCGCTTTGGGCTCAGTCTTTGGCGCCTGCTCTTTAGCGTCGCCAGCTTTGTTGTTATCTGTTGTGCTCATGGTCGCTTTCCAAATCCATATCAGGCAATAGCGCCTGGATCATGGCGCGGTCGTCGGGGCCTTCTGCTACCCGGACCTGCTGCCAGCTTTGCTGTTGAGCCAGTGAGGCGATTCGTTCACTGGGGACAATCAGCGGATGATGTTGTAACGATGCAAGCCTGGGGCCTGCCAGTGCCTGCAGGTTATCCAGTGCCTGAGCACTGGTGACCAGCAGAGCGTCGAGGGGTGTCGTCAATGCACTGTTCAGCTGCGCCTCACTGTAGTGTGGGCAGCTGCGCTGATACAGGTCGGCATAGTCAACCTCAGCGCCCCGTTGTCGCAGGGTATCAGCCAGTAATTCCCGGCCGCCCTGACCCCGCATGATTAAAATCTTGCGGCCATCAATCGCCTGTAGCGGCGTGGCAGCCAGCAGGGCTTCCGAATCGTACCCTTGTTCACTGTGAAATGCAGTAATGCCATAGTTGGCCAGAGCCTGAGTTGTACGGCGGCCAATAGCCAGCCAGCTCACCCCCAGCGGTAACTGCGGCCAGTACTGATCAATCCAGTCAGCGCCGATACGGGCGGCATTGGCGCTGATAAAGATGACGCTGTGGTACAAATCCAGATCGAGGATACGGCTTTTCAGTGGGTGATACGACGGGTCATCTTCCGTTACGGCATTAATCTGCAGTAACGGCAGTGGCACCGCCGTAGCACCGAGCCGGGTGAGCTGGTCGATCTGGTCTTGCGCCTGGTGGGCCGGGCGGGTAACCAGAACCCGCTGTCCGGCCAGCGGTTTAGTCATTGGCCTGGGCGTAAACGGCTTTGAGAATGTCAGCTGCGCCAGCATCCAGCAGTCGTTCAGCCAGGGCAATACCCAGCTGCTCGCCATCTTCGGGCTTGCCGCTGATCTCATCGCGCAATACCAGGGTGCCGTCTGGACGGCCGACCAGGCCTTGCAGGCGCATGCTGCTCAGGTCCTCGCTGATCGTGGCGTAGCAGCCGATGGGCACCTGGCAGCCGCCTTCGAGCCGACGGTTCATTGCCCGCTCGGCCAGTACACGCCAGGCCGTGTGTTGATGATGCAGGGGTTTAAGCAGTTCCAGCATCTCAATATCGTCATTGCGACACTCAATACCGACAGCGCCCTGGCCGCCTGCAGGCAAGCAGAACTCGGTGTTCAGTTCCTCGGCAATGCGGTCCTGCAATTTGAGGCGAACCAGACCCGCAGTGGCCAGGATAATGGCGTCGTAGTCGCCATTGTCGAGCTTGCCCAGCCGGGTCTGTACGTTGCCGCGCAGCCAGTGGATTTTCAGGTCCGGGCGTTTCTCGCGCAGCTGCGCTTCGCGGCGCAGTGAGGAGGTGCCGACCACGCTGCCTGCTGGCAGTGCGTCCAGTGTTTTGAAATTGTTAGACACAAAGGCGTCAGTGGGGCGCTCGCGCGGACAGATGACCGCCAGGCCGAGACCATCCGGGAAGGCCATCGGGACATCTTTCATGGAATGTACCGCGATATCGGCGCGGTCTTCCAGCATGGCGGTTTCCAGTTCTTTGACAAACAGTCCCTTGCCGCCGACCTTGGCCAGGGGCGTATCCAGAATAATGTCACCACGGGAGGTCATTGTGACCAGCTCGACGGTCAGCTCGGGATAGTGCTTTTCCAGCTCTGCTTTCACGTACTCTGCCTGCCATAGGGCCAGCAGACTTTTGCGAGTGGCGATACGGACTGTCTTCTTACTCATTAGCCTGATCCTGTACTACCCGCCACAGCGGGGGAATTTGAGGGGCCATTGTAGCAGAATCGTACAATGGCCTGGCAGACCGCAGGTGGCTCTGGATTAACTAATCGGTGAAATCGGCCTGATACAGGTCAAGGTGCTGTTGAGCATGGTAATGCACCGGGCCGTTGTCGTGAGGGCTAAAGTGCCCTTCGGGGCGCTGGGACCTTCGTGGTATACTGACGGCCACTTTTTTGGATCGAGCACATTGCTGCGAACGTAGAGGATTCTTCCATGAGCAACACAACAAACCAGCAATGGGGCGGTCGTTTTAACGAGCCTACAGATGCTTTTGTCGCCCGTTTCACCGCCTCGGTTGAATTTGACCAGCGTATGTACCTGCAGGATATCCGTGGCTCCATTGCCCACGCGAAAATGCTGACAGCTGCCGGCGTTCTGACCGAAGCTGAGCGCGATGATATTCTGCGCGGGCTGGAAGAAATTCGGGTCGAGATCGAAAGCGGTCAGTTTGAATGGTCCATTGCGCTGGAAGATGTGCATATGAACATCGAAGCCGCACTGACAGCGAAAATCGGTGTTACCGGTAAAAAACTGCATACCGGTCGTTCCCGTAATGACCAGGTGGCAACGGATATCCGTCTCTATCTGCGTGATGAGATTGAGTTGATTCTGGCGGAAATTACCCGCCTGCAGGAAGGTCTGCTGAGCGTTGCTGCGCGTGAAAACGATACCATCATGCCAGGTTTCACCCACCTGCAAACGGCACAGCCGGTGACCTTTGGTCATCACCTGATGGCATGGTTTGAGATGCTCAGCCGTGACTACGGTCGCTTTGTCGATTGTTGTGAGCGCACCAACATCATGCCACTGGGTGCCGCGGCACTGGCGGGTACAACCTACCCGATTCAGCGTGATATGACCTGCGAGCTGCTGGGCTTCAGCGCCCCCGCGGAGAATTCACTGGATGCGGTATCCGACCGTGACTTCGCTATCGAATTCTGTGCAGCATCCAGCATCCTGCTGATGCACATGACGCGGATGTCGGAAGAACTGGTGTTGTGGACTTCAGCACAGTTCAACTTCATCAACCTGCCAGACCGCTTCTGCACCGGTTCCTCTATTATGCCGCAGAAGAAAAATCCGGATGTGCCGGAGCTGGTACGTGGCAAATCGGGCCGTGTCTATGGTCACCTGATGAGCCTGCTGACGCTGATGAAGTCACAGCCACTGGCTTACAACAAAGACAACCAGGAAGATAAAGAGCCACTGTTCGATGCTATCGATACAGTGAAAGGCTGTCTGCGTGCGTTTGCCGATATGATACCGGCGCTGGAGCCGAAGAAAGACAGCATGCGTGAAGCCGCATTGCGTGGTTTCTCCACAGCGACTGATCTGGCCGATTACCTGGTACGTAAAGGCATGCCGTTCCGTGATGCTCACGAAGTGGTGGGTAAATCAGTTGCATACGGCATCGAACAGAATAAAGACCTGGGTGAAATGACACTGGCCGAGCTGGCACAGTTCTCCGATACCATCGAGCAGGATGTATTTGAAGTGCTGACGCTGGATGGTTCTGTCGCCGCCCGTGACCATATCGGCGGCACGGCACCTAAGCAGGTGCTGGCAGCGGTTGAGCGTGCGAAGGTGATGCTGGCGGCGCGTTAAGTCGCGGCCTGATTCTGACCGGGTTACCCGGACTGGATCGATAAGCATAAAAAAGCCGCTGCATCTGCAGCGGCTTTTTCGTTTAGGTGTGCAGCCCTGAAACGTCGCTTAGTTCAGTGTGATATCAACCATCAGATCACTGGCAATGGCTTCCAGTGCATCCTGCAGTTCATCCAGGTCGGTATCGGCAGGGGCCAGCAGGTCTGCCTGTGCCTTGAACAGTTCTTCGGCTGACATGGAGCCGGATACCAGCTCGGTGCTCAGTCGTTCAACATTGATATGACGGTTGGCCAGTGCCTGGGACAGGTCGCGGACAATGCCTGCCTTATCATGCCCAACCAGTTCCAGAGTCAGTGCTTTACGCTGATCTGCGACAGGCTCATTGCTGACCTCGGTGACAATCTTCAGCCCCTGGGCTTCCAGTGCGTTCAAGGCGTTAATCAGTGCCGGGCAGTTTGCTTCTGGCACGGCGACGGTGAGGATGCCAGCAAATTTACCTGCCAGCCGCGACATGCTGGATTCCAGCCAGTTACCCTGATGTGTTGCAACGGTGTTGGATATCAGTTCCACCAGGCCCGGCTTGTCCGGGGCGATAACGGTTAAAACCAGAGATGTGGTCATAGTGACTCCTGCTTGCTAAAAAACGACCATAGTCCTCAACAGTCGTTGGCTGTATTCCGTCTCTGAATATATACCACTGAGCGAAAAAAACAGAGTAGTCAGGGGGAATTCACGTTAGTGCAAAGCTGTGCTGGCGGCACCCATTAAGGTCTCAGTCAGCCTGGTGCCGGGTGTTTTGTTGGTCTTTTGGTGATTTTTCATTCGTAAGCTGTGTTTTTATCCAGCTTTTTTTCTTTAAACTATCCGTTTAAATATCATGCCTTGGATAAATATTTTTGTTCAGATGCTGTTGAGTGTTTAATCGCAAGTCCTAACCTGTTGAAACATCGACAGTAATTAGTGGCCGGTTGTGCAGGTTTTTACCTGATCTGATCTGCTTTACTGGCTGATAAGGTTGTCACTGAATTGAAAAAACTCTGTTAATTCATAGGTCTTGGTGGGTTTTCTATCAGTATTTATTAAACACCTGCGCTAACTTGCCGAAAGAGTATTTAGCACTACTTCAAAAGTGCTTGCAAAAATCTGTATATCTGGAAAACTAACAAGCGTTTTTGTACCTTGTTGGTTGCTCTGGATTGCCCATTCACCAACGGCTTGTAGAGTAGAGAGATGAAAAAAGGCCCGGATATCGTTTTAATTCTGGTGATGGTATTTGTCATTGGTTCAGTAATGACAGGTGTAAGCCATGTCGACTTCCAGTTCGCAACGCTTGTACAGCAGGTTTTTAATAACAGCTGATATTTTGTATTAATAATTCAGCGAGTGTTTAATATCGGTCGGGTTGTGTTTTCAACTCTTATGTAGCCGGTATTATGCCTCTGCGATTTTCTTTCCTGAGCCGTTGCTGGCTTCAGTACACTCCCTCTGGTTTATATAGTACCAGCGCTGCCTTATTGGTCGTGTTGTCAGAGTCGTGGTGTCTGGTGTGCAGGGAGGGGGCGCGCTGCATCCGATGTGTCAGAGGCAGCGATGGGGTCTGATCAGCCGAGGTAGCGGTGATGGTCGGTGAGTACGCCCGCTAGCGGAATATCCCAGCTGGCAACGGGCAGTTTTCCGACCCGTTGTAACTCATGGGCCAGGCCCAGCAGGGTGGGACCGCGAAGTGCTGCGTCGCCCTGAGTAAAGGCGAAGGTGCGATCGTAGTAGCCGCCGCCCATCCCCATGCGCCCACCCTGAGCATCAAAGGCGACCAGCGGCAGTAATACCAGGTCCAGGGCCCAGGCTGGACGGCGGGGCGCTTTATCCAGCCGGGGCTCTTCGATGCCGTAGCAGTTACGCTTCATCGGGGTGCTGGCGTCGTAAGGGGCGAACCAGAGTCGGTTATGCTTGATCGGGTGCAGAATAGGCAGATAGGTTTTCTTACCCATAGCCCAGCAGCGCTCGAGTAGTGGGCGCGGGTCTATTTCACCGTCCGCCGGCAAATAGATGGCGATATGCCTGGCGCGAATAAATTCGGGCAGGGTTGCGATGTTGGCAAGCAGGTTTCGTGCGGCGGTTTTCTGTTGCTGTGCGGTCAATGCTCGACGTGAGCGACGCATTTGCTGGCGGAGTTGCTGGCGTGGGTCCAAAATCTGCTCCTGTCCTGAATAGGGAAATACAAGGAGGCAGGATCATAGCAGTGGATAAGGGCTCCCCGGAAGTGCCGGTACCGACGCAGCCCCTGAACCCGAAGGTTCAAGGTGGGAGCAGCTGAAACCTATTAGGCTTTCCGTCAGGCGGACATGCACATCAAGGCTTACGAGTTGCCCCCGGTGGTATGATTATCGGCTCGAGGGACAATGCCAGTAACCAAACACCCCAGGGAGTTAAGGCTATTATACCTGGAAGTGTTGCTATGTCAGGTCTTGAAATTTGTTTTTATTCTGCTAGAAGTGCTAATTAACTGTATGAAAAGTAAGCCAATTTATTTCTAATGAAAAAAATTCAGCTGAACACTGCTCTCTGGCTGTTTATTCGGACGGGGTTGGGCGCTTCTGCAACGAGCTGTCCAGGCGGCGGTTAAGCCTTTCCAGCTGCTGCTCCATATCCGACTGACGCTGGGCCATGGCGTTGTGCTCATCCTGCTGATTGTTGTGCAGCAGCAGTTCATGACTGATATGCAGGGCGGCCAGAATTGCAATGCGCTCCAGGCCGACCGTTTTACCCGCGCCCCGGATTTCTTTCATCTTTGCATTCAGCTGCTGGGCCGCCTGCATTAACTGCTTTTCTGACCCCGCAGGACAGGCGATCATGTATTCCTTGCCCATCAGTGAAACACTGACTGTGTTGGCGTCGCTCATCGGTTCTGCTCCAGTGATTTCAGTCTTTGAATCATAGCTTCAACTTTCTGGCGTGTCTGGTCGTTAATCTGTAGCAGACGGCTGCGCTCCTCGCGTAGAGTCACTTCGTTTGCTTTCAGCTGTGCGTTCTCCCGTTCCAGGGTTTCACAGTGTTCCATCAGCTGTATTAATCTGGATTCCAGAACGTCAAAATAGTTCTCTGACATTATCTACCTCGGCTGGCTGCGGTGCCTCCTGCATGGCTGTGACGGCGGGCGAACCCAGGCCATATCGCGGAGACTTTCAAATGCACTTGCGCCTGAACCTGTGTCTATACTCAGATTGCGTTCACGGGGTCATCGCCCCGCGTGGTCGGCGCTGGCGGCAAATGCTAGCATATAGCCAACCCTCTTTCCTTTTATATAGAAAATCCATGTCTGCTGAAAATACAAACCCGATTGAATTACCTGATTTTGATCTGATCGCTAACCTGTTTGTCGAAGAAGGCGTTCAGGTTGTTTCTCCGGCTGAATTACATGGCCTGTTTTGCGGCCAGCTGGCGGCGGGCGCACGTTCCAAGCCGGATGTGCTGTTGCGCAATGCCTGTGAACTGATGGATATCACGGCACTGAAGAGTGAAGCTGGCAAGGTTGGCATCCTCGGCCTGTACCAGTGTGCGCTGGGTCAGCTGCAGTCTGCCGATATGAGTTTCCAGCTGCTGTTACCCGATGACGAAACTGAATTGAGCCAGCGGGTACAGATGCTGGGTAGCTGGTGTACTGGCTTCCTCAGCGGTTTTGGTCTGCAGGGTGCGCATAGTAATAGCTCGATGACCAAAGAAACCCGTGAAACATTGCAGGACCTTGGCCAGATTGCGCAGATCGAGTCAGATATAGAAGATACCGAAGAAAATGAGGCGGATATGATGGAGGTGCAGGAGTATGTGCGCATGGCCTGCCTGATGCTGTTCACTGAATGCAACACGCCGCCTGAAGACAACACCACGCCGGACCCGGCCCCAACGGTACATTAATATGCGAGCACGGATAGAACAGAGCGTATTTGCCCAGCGCCGCCAGGCGTTAATGGCGCAGCTGCCTGCCGAGTCAGCCATTCTGCTGGCAGCGGCCCGGATGCAGCCACGCAACAGTGATGTGGAATACCCGTTCCGTCAGAACAGTGATTTTTACTACCTGACCGGTTTCGATGAGCCGGATGCCATTCTGCTACTGCTACCCGGTAACGAAGAAGGCGAGTATGTACTGTTCTGTCAGGATAAAGACCCGCTGATGGAGATCTGGCACGGTTACCGGGCCGGGCCCGATGGCTGTGTGCGTGACTATGAGGCCGATGGTGCCTGGCCGATTGAGCGTATTGATGAGCAGATTGTTGGTCTGCTGGATGGCCGTCAGCGGCTGTACTACCTCATGGGACAGGATGCTGAAGTCGACAGTCAGATCCAGAGCTGGCTTAACGTACTGCGTCAGGGCGGTCGCTCCGGGCTGGAGTCGCCGACGGCACTGATGCAGCTGGAGCCGATTCTGCACGAAATGCGTTTGTTCAAATCGGCGCAAGAGCTGACAGTGATGCGTGAAGCCGGTGAACTGTCGGCCCAGGCACATGCAGAGGCGATGCGGGTCTGCCAGCCGGGGATGTACGAATATCAGCTGGAAGCGACCATCACCCATAAATTCGCCATGGCCGGGCATCGTCAGTGTGCTTACCCGTCGATCGTAGGCGGAGGTGACAACGCCTGTGTACTGCACTATACCGAGAATAACCAGCCGCTGAAGGACGGTGATCTGGTGTTGATCGATGCCGGTGTTGAGCAGGATTATTATGCGGCGGACATTACCCGTACTTTTCCGGTCAATGGCCGCTTCAGCCCGGAGCAAAAGGCAATCTACGAACTGGTTCTCAAAGCGCAGCAGGCCTGTATCGACGCCTGTAAGCCTGGGGTGCCACTTAATCGTATCCATGATCTGTCGGTGGAAGTACTGACCGAAGGGTTGCTGGAACTGGGTATTCTGCGGGGTGAGCTGCAGGATCTGATTGAGGTCGGTGCCTGCCGGGATTTCTATATGCACCGGATCGGCCACTGGCTGGGGATGGATGTGCACGATGTGGGCAATACCAGGAAAAATAGTGACTGGCGACCGCTGGAACCCGGCATGGTGATGACCATCGAGCCGGGTCTGTATATCGCTCCGGACTGCCGTAAGGTAGAAGAGCGCTGGCGCGGAATCGGGGTACGGATTGAAGACAATGTGCTGATCACCCCTGAGGGTTATGAGGTACTGACTGCCAGCGCACCGACTACCGTGGCGGATATCGAAGCATTAATGGCTGAGGGATAAGCGGATGAAGCAGCAGTATGATCTGATCATTATTGGCGGTGGCATGGTGGGTGCCTCGCTGGCCTGTGCGCTGCTGCCTGCTGCTAAGCGGCTGGCGCTCAGCATCGCGGTGATTGAAACCCACCCGCTGGCGCAGGATCCGCTGAGTTATACCCCCAGTTATGACGCCCGTGCCACGGCGCTGGCGTATGGCAGCCGGGCCAGTTATCAGCTGATGGGCGTCTGGGATACCCTGCGTGAGCATCTTAGCCCGATTGAGCATATCCATGTGTCGGACAAAGGCCGCTTTGGTGCCGCCCGGTTACATGCTGACGATGAAAATGTTGAAGCGCTGGGTTATGTGGTGGAAAACCACTGGCTGGGCCGGGTGTTGCTGGACCGCCTGCAACAGCCGGATGCAAAAAAATGTATCGATTTTATCTGCCCGGCTGAAGTCACGGCGCTGACCCCGCAGCCAGGCCGGATGGGGGTAACGCTGTATCAGGGTGAGGAAGCCCATGAGTTAAGCGCCGAGCTGGTGGTGATGGCCGATGGCGGTCGTTCCAGCTTGCGGGAGAATCTGGGTATCCATTACCACATCGCAGGCTATGATCAGCATGCCATTGTTACCAATGTCAGCCCGCAGCAGCCCCACGGCGGCGTCGCCTATGAGCGCTTCACTGATAGCGGGCCGATGGCGCTGTTGCCACTGGAAGATCAGGACGGTCTGCACCGCTGCGGGCTGGTCTGGACGGTGGCTGATGATGAACTGGACAGTATTCTGGCGCTGGATGATGCGGCGTTTATAGCGCGCCTGCAGGAGCGCTTTGGCTACCGGCTGGGGCGTTTTGTCAAAGTCGGCGAGCGGTTCCATTATCCGCTCAAACTGATGCTGGCCGAAGAGCAGGTACGGGCCAACCTGGTGGTGCTGGGTAATGCTGCCCACGCGTTACATCCGATTGCTGGCCAGGGCTATAATCTGGCGCTACGGGGTGTGGTGGCACTGGCCGAGCAGCTGATCCACAGCCGTGAGGCGGGCCAGTCGCTGGGTGAGCTGGCGATGCTGGAGCGCTTTTATGCTGAACGTTTAAGTGATCAGCAACGCACCATCGGCTTCAGTGACAGCACCATGAAGCTGTTTGCCAGCCGTAACCCGCTGCTGGGACTGGGGCGGGACCTGGGCTTGCAGCTGATGGATGTCTGTCCGCCAGCGAAAACGCTGTTTGCCCGCAGCGCCATGGGCCTGGACTCGCCAGCCCCGGATCTGAAATAGGATGACGAACGTGACCAACGAAACTGCAGGGCCGGGTACGGCCAGCGCTGAGCCGGTAGATATTGTCATTGTGGGCGCTGGCATGGTGGGGCTGACCACGGCGCTGGCACTGGCTGGCAGTGGGCTGCAAATATCTATCCTGGAAAGCCGGGACGTGGCGCTGGAGCGGGTGGCGAATCAGCTGATTGCTCAGCAGGCCCAGGGCTATGATCCCAGGGTTAGTGCGCTGACCTGTGCCTCGCAACAGATCCTCGCCCATATTGGTGCCTGGCCAGCCATGGCCGCTGCGCGGGTCAGCCCCTACACCGATATGGATGTCTGGGATGGTGAGGGCACAGGGCATATCCATTTTTGCAGCCGTGAACTGCATGAACCCGCACTGGGGCATATTGTCGAAAACCGGGTCACGGTAGCGGCCTTGCTGCAGCAGCTGGCTGAGCATAGCAACCTGACGTTGCGCAGTGGTGTACAGGTCAGTGGCCTGTCGGCACCACTGGCGGGTGATCAGCGGCGGCTGACGTTGATCGACGGTACTGAGCTGCAGGCACAGCTGGTGATCGCCTGTGACGGGGCGCTGTCTCGTACCCGGCAGATGGCTGGCATTCCGCTGCTGGAGTGGGACTATGGTCATCACGCTATTGTGACCACGGTGACCACCGAGCAGCCACACCAGGCCACGGCCTGGCAGCGCTTTACCGATGATGGCCCGCTGGCCATGTTGCCACTGGCTGACCCACACCGCTGCTCGCTGGTCTGGTCCACTTCGCCAGGCCATGCCCGTGATCTGCAGGCGCTGGATGATGATGCGTTTTGTCAGGTCCTGGGGCAGGCCTTTGAGTATCGACTGGGGGCGATTACTGGCAGTGATCCGCGCCACTGTTTCCCGCTGCGTCAGCGCCATGCGAAAGATTATGTTCGCCCGGGTATTGCGGTGATCGGCGATGCTGCCCACACCATTCACCCGCTGGCCGGTCAGGGGGTGAATCTGGGGCTGCTGGATGCGGCAGCACTGGCCGATACCTTGCTGACGGCGATCGCACAGGGTGAGTGTTATGGCAGTGAGCGGGTGCTTAAACGGTTTGAACGTGAACGTCAGACCAGCAACCTGCAGATGTCAGCGGCGATGGAGGGTTTCAAGCGGCTGTTCAATAGCCAGCAACCCGCGCTACGGCTGGCCCGTAACCTGGGTATGACGCTGATGAACCGGCTGGGGCCGGTGAAGAACCATGTGGTACAGCAAGCAATGGGGCTGTCTGGTGAACTGCCACCGCTGGCCCGGCGACGCTGATACCCATGTGCGGATGCAGGCTGTTAATCCTGGCCTGCATCGGCGACAGAAAGTGCTAAACTGCGGCAATATTCTGGTAACCCACCTGATGACAGGAACGAACAATGAGTGATATCCCATCTGATCTGAAATATGTAGCCAGCCACGAGTGGATCCGCGTTGAGGGTGACGGCATTGTCACTATCGGCATTACGGATCACGCCCAGGAGTTACTGGGTGATGTGGTTTTCATTGACTTGCCTGAAGTGGGCGCGGAACTGGACAGTGGCGATGATGCCGGTGTGGTGGAGTCCGTAAAAGCCGCATCGGATATCTATGCGCCGTTGAGTGGTGAAGTGATTGCCGTCAACGAGTTGCTGGTGGATGCACCGGAAACCGTAAACTCTGATTTCTACGGTGATGGCTGGTTCTTCAAGCTCAAGCTGAGCGACATCGGCGAACTGGATGATCTGCTCGATGCTGACGGCTATGCCGCGCTGTGCGAATCTGAAGGCTGAGTCTGTCTCAGCGACAGGCGTTGCCTGTTAAGTAGCGCGTTCTGCTCCCGGCCTGCGCCGGGAGTGTCTTTTCTGTACGATACACCTCTCTCTTAAAATGACCCGGCGGTAAAACACCCTCATGTTGATGCAAACCCTGCGATTAAAACCCGGTGCGGACAAACGTCTGCGCGGCGGCCACCTGTGGATCTACAGCAACGAAGTAGATACCAAAATGAGCCCGTTAAAAATGTTTGGCATTGGTCAGCAGGTAGTGGTTGAAAATGATCGGGGTAAAGAGCTGGGTGTAGCTTATCTGAACCCGAATAACCTGATCTGTGGCCGTATCATCAGCCGGGACTCGAAGCAGCCGCTGAATCGCTCGCTGCTGGTGCATCGGTTGAAAGTCGCCTTGTCATTGCGTGAGATGAATTACGATCAGCCGTGCTACCGCCTGATCTATGGTGACAGTGATGGTCTGCCAGGGCTGGTGATCGACCGTTACTTCGATGTTGTAGCGGTGCAGGTCTCCAGTGCCGGGATGGAAGCGGTGCTGGACGATATTATCGATGCACTGCACAAGGTATTACAGCCATCAGCCATTGTGCTGCGTAACGATGGCAAGATGCGTGAGATGGAAGGGCTGGAAACCTATACCGATGTCGTGCACGGTGAAATTCCTGATCTGTGCCCACTGGTTGAGAACGGCGTTAAGCTGATGGCGCCGTTACTTAAAGGGCAGAAGACTGGCTGGTTCTATGATCATCGCGACAGTCGCGCCAAAGTTAACCAGCTGGCGCCAGGCAAGCGGGTGCTGGATCTGTTCAGCTACGTCGGTGGCTGGGGCATCCAGGCGATGGCGTCGGGTGCGGATGAGGTTGTCTGTGTTGATGCGTCTCACTATGCGCTGGATGTGGCGCGTGAAAATGCCCGGTTACATGATGGCGAGAGCCGCTTTACGGGCCTGCACGGCGATGCGTTTGAAGCCTGTAAGGCGCTGGTCGACGAGCGTGAGCGGTTTGATATTGTGGTGTGTGATCCACCGGCGTTTATCCAGAAGAAAAAGGATATCCGTAACGGTGAGCGTGCCTATGCCCGGATCAATAATCTGGCCATGCGGTTGCTGAATAAAGGCGGCGTTCTGGTGTCGGCGTCCTGCTCCATGCATTACCAGCGCGAAAGCCTGGTGGATATGATTCGCGCCAACAGCCGTGAGCTGGACCGTACTGCGCAGATCTTCCATGTCGGTTACCAGGGTGCCGACCACCCGATCCACCCGGCGATCCCGGAAACAGACTACCTTAAAGCCTACTTTGCCCGGATTCTGGCGGCTGGCTGAATACTGTGATATCTGGCGTGCGGCGCTCGCTGCACGCTTTCGCTTCCCTTTCTTTACCCCCCTCTTTTTAGTGCAGGAGCAAACCGATGCAGACGCGGATGCTGGGCAATAGTGATCTTGAAGTCAGTGAAATCTGTCTGGGTACCATGACCTTTGGTGGCCAGAATACTGAAACTGAATCCCATGCACAGCTGGATTGTGCCCACAGTCTGGGGATTAACTTTCTCGATGTGGCCGAGATGTACCCGGTGCCGACCTCTGCGGTTAATCAGGGGCTGAGTGAGCAGTACATCGGTAACTGGATGCAGGCGCGGGGTAACCGTGATCAGGTGGTGGTCGCGACCAAAGCGGCAGGCCCGGCGGAGATGGTGCGTTACCTGCGCCCTGATATCCACTTTGATCAGACGAACCTGGTGGCGGCTGTAGAAGGTAGCCTGCAGCGGTTGCAGACGGACTATATTGACCTCTACCAGCTGCACTGGCCGGACCGGGCCAGTAATTACTTTGGTCAGCTGGGTTACGAACACCGGCCGGAGCAGGACGGCACACCGATTGAAGAAACCCTGGCGGTGCTCAAGTCGCTGGTCGATGCCGGTAAGATCCGTTACATCGGCCTGTCTAATGAAACGCCCTGGGGGCTGATGAGCTTTCTGCGCTATGCCGAACAGTTCAGCCTGCCCCGTGTCGTGACCGTACAGAACCCTTACAGTCTGCTGCATCGGGTTGCGGATATTGCGCTGGCTGAGCCGATGCTGCGTGAGCAGGTGGGCATGCTGGCGTACTCGCCGCTGGCCTTCGGTACCCTGACCGGTAAATACCTGGAGGGGGCGCGGCCTGAAGG
>JAIBDV010000034.1 GCA_024686055.1 Neptuniibacter sp. | reverse complement strand
GTTGCTTTAGGGTTAAACCCCTTAATAAGAATTCATACTCACGGCCAGATTCACGTGTATTGCTGGCCGTCAGTCGAAAAAATGGTTACCGCCAGCCTATGGAAGAGGCGGTAATTCTAATAACAACATCAGTGTATTCGGGTTGAAAAAACAGATCATGTCCGACCGACCATGTGATAACCAGAAAGTACTGGCACAGTTGACCGAGCTTTTTAACGAAAAACTTGCCGCGCCGGCAGCTAAAACCGTCGCGCAGTTTGCCCAGCAGTATTTCCAGGCATCGACCCAGGAAGAACTGAGTGAGCGTAAGCTTGAGAACCTGTACGGAGCAACCCTTTCCTGCTGGCAGTTCTTGCAGAGTTTCTCTGCAGAGCAGGCTAAAATCCGCGTCTACAACCCGGATCTTGAACAGCACGGTTGGCGCGCCCAGCACACCGTTATCGAAATTCTGCAGTCTGATATGCCGTTCCTGGTGGACTCTGCCCGTATGGCACTGAACCGCCGTGGTCTGGCAATTCATACCATTCACAATGCCGTACTGCGCACCTGCCGTGACGCTGACAAGCTGGTGACACTGGCTGAGCCTCAGGATGAACATCGCCGCGAATCTGTGATTTACATCGAAGTTGATCGGACCTCAGATGCAGATGAGCTCAAGGCGATCGCCGCCGCGCTGGCAGAAGTACTCACTTATGTGGCTGCCTCTGTTGAAGATTATCCGCAGATGATTGCCAAAGCACAGCAGATGCAGACCGAGCTGGCCGCGCAGGATGATGCTGCAGCCGTCGAGGCCAAGGCCTATGTTGACTGGATGCTGGATGACCGCTTCACCTTCCTGGGCTATGACGAAGTAGCTATCACCCATGACGGTGACGAAGTCAGTGTCAGCCGGGTTGAAGGCGCTGAACTGGGCACCATTAAACTGCTGATCCAGTCTGGCAAAGGCCCCTCTCTGGGTGGGCTGCGTGCCGAAGAGCGTGAGCTGTTGCTGGAACCGACGGTACTGGCACTGGGTAAAGATAATCTGCGTGCCATGGTGCACCGCCCGGCCTACCGCGAACGTGTCGTGATCAAGCGTTTTGATGAAGCGGGTAACGTTGTCGGTAAGTGCCGTTTCTATGGTCTGTACACCTCACCGGTTTACTCTGAAAACCCATCCCTGATTCCCGTGTTACGCCAGAAAGTGGCAGCCGTGCTGAAAGCTGCTGGCTTTGAAGCCGGTGGCCACAACGCTAAAGCGCTGACCCAGATCATGCATGATCTGCCACGGGATGAGCTGTTCCTGTCCAGCGAAGATGAACTGCTGGAAACGGCGATGGGCATCTTTGGTCTGCAGGAGCGCCGCCGTGCCCGCCTGCTGGTCCGTCGTGATCGACTGAATCAGTTTGTTACCTGCCTGTTCTTTGTGCCGCGTGATATTTTCAACACGGCACTGCGTATCCAGGTGCAGGAACTGCTGTGCAACGCCTATCAGGCGGATGATGCCGAATTTACCACCACCTTCAGTGAATCCATCCTGGCACGGGTACAGTTTGTACTGCGTGTTAACCCGGACAACCCGGTTGAGGTTGATCTGGCTGAACTGGAAGCCAGCGTGATTGAAGTATCGCGCAGCTGGTCTGATGAACTGCACGGAGCTCTGGCTGAAATCCGTGGTGAAGAGAAGGGTAACCGGCTGTTCAATGGCTACCGCAACGCCTTCACCAGCGCCTATCGTGAGCACTTCAGTGCCAGCAGTGCGGTATACGATGTGCAGCGTATTGAAGCGCTGAGCCCTGAAAACCCGGTGACCATGAGCTTCTATCGGGTACTGGAACAGAGCCAGGATCTGCTGCGCTTCAAACTGTTTAACGAAAGCACACCCCTGATATTGTCTGATGTGATTCCGGTACTGGAAAACCTCGGCATGCGCGTGGTGGGTGAACACCCGTACGAAGTACGCCGTGGCGATAACAAAAGCTTCTGGATTCATGACTTCACCCTGATCTATCAGGGCGGTGAAGCGGTGGTGCTGGAGGATGTAAAAGATGTCTTCCAGGGTGCGTTTGGCAGCATCTGGAGTGGCCATGCGGAAAACGACGAGTTTAACCGGCTGGTTATCGGCGCGAACCTGAGCTGGCGTGAAGTGGCAATGTTGCGTGCTTATGCCCGTTACAGCCGCCAGATCCGTTTTGGTTTCTCCCAGCCTTATATCGCTGACACCCTGGCTCGCCATGTGCAGGTCTCCAAACTGCTGGTGGCACTGTTCCGTGCCCGTTTCCAGCCGAATCGCCAGGGTGGTGAGAAAGTCAGCGCCGTCGCTGAGCGTATTGAAACCAGCATCATTGATGCGCTGGAAAAAGTTGATAACCTCAACGACGACCAGATTCTGCGCCGCTTCCTGGAACTGATCAAAGCAACATTGCGTACCAACTACTTCCAGAGCGATGCGAATGGTGAACTGAAGGATTACTTCTCCTTCAAGCTGAACCCGCGTGCTGTTGCCGGTATTCCGTCACCCCGGCCGATGTTCGAAGTCTTTGTCTACTCGGCCCGTGTTGAGGGTGTTCACCTGCGCGGCGGCAAGGTTGCCCGTGGTGGCCTGCGCTGGTCTGATCGACTGGAAGATTACCGCACCGAAGTACTGGGTCTGGTAAAAGCACAGCAGGTTAAAAACGCTGTTATCGTACCGGTTGGCGCAAAAGGTGGCTTCGTTGCCAAGCAGCTGCCAACCACCGGTGGGCGCGAAGCCTTCCAGGCGGAAGGGATTGCCAGCTACCAGATCTTTATCAGCGCACTGCTGGATATCACCGACAACCTGGTTGCTGGTGAAGTGGTGCCGCCGCTGGAAGTGGTTCGCCATGATGAAGACGATCCGTACTTCGTTGTTGCTGCCGATAAAGGCACCGCTACGTTCTCCGATATTGCCAACGCGATCGCTGAAGAACGTGGCTTCTGGCTGGGCGATGCGTTCGCCTCCGGTGGCTCTCAGGGTTACGATCATAAAGGCATGGGTATCACTGCCCGTGGCGCATGGGAGTCGGTGAAACTGCATTTCCGTGAACTGGGCCTGGATACTCAGAGCGAAGAGTTCACCGTGATTGCGGTCGGCGATATGGCCGGTGATGTATTCGGTAACGGTATGCTGCTGTCGGAAAAAATCCGCATGTGTGCAGCGTTTAACCATCTGCACATCTTCATTGATCCGAACCCGGATGCGGCCAGCAGCTTTGTTGAACGTGAGCGCATGTTCGCGCTGCCACGCTCAGGCTGGGAAGATTACAACGCCGAATTGATTTCTGAAGGCGGCGGTATTTTCTCCCGTGCGGCCAAGTGGCTGGATATTTCGCCACAGATGAAAGCACGCTTTGATATCAAAGAAGATCGCCTGTCGCCGAATGATCTGATCACCGCGCTGCTTAAAGCACCGGTTGATCTGGTCTGGAACGGTGGTATCGGTACGTACGTTAAGGCAACCAGCGAAAGCCACGCCGACGTGGGCGATAAAGCCAACGATAGCCTGCGCATCAACGGTAACCAGCTACGCTGTAAAGTACTGGGCGAGGGCGGTAACCTGGGCTTCACTCAGCAGGGCCGTATCGAATTTGGTCTGATTGGTGGTAAATCCAACACCGATTTCATCGACAACGCCGGTGGCGTAGACTGTTCTGACCACGAAGTTAACATCAAGATTCTGCTCAACGAAGTGGTTGCCAACGGTGATATGACCGTTAAACAGCGCAACAATCTGCTGCGCGAGATGACCGATGAAATCTCTGATCTGGTACTGCAGAACAACTATGAGCAGGCCCAGGCACTGAGCATCGCCTGGACGCATTGTCGTCGTTCCATGGATGAATATATCCGCCTGATCAACCGTCTGGAAGCCGATGGCAAACTGGACCGTGAACTGGAGTTCCTGCCGTCTAACGACGTATTGCAGGAGCGTAAAGCCAGCGGTGAAGGCCTGACCCGACCTGAACTGTCAGTGCTGATTTCCTATGTGAAAGCAGAGCTGAAAGAAGAGCTGATCGATTCCTGGATCAACAGCGATGCCCACCTGAGCAGCGAAATCATGACCGCGTTCCCGCAACGTCTGGTCTCCGAGTTTGGTACTCAGGTCGAAGAACACCGCTTGCGCCGTGAGATCATTGCTACCCAGATCGCCAACCACATGGTTAACACCATGGGCATCACCTTTGTTGAGCGCCTGGCGCAGAGCAGCGGTGCCAGCCTGGACGACTGTGCGGCATCCTTCGTTGTCGCCCGTGATGTATTTGGCATCGACGCGCTGTGGCAGCAGATCGAAGCACTGGATAACCTGGTGCCTTCCGAACTGCAGCAGAAGATGATGAGCGACCTGACCCGTATGCTGCGCCGCGCCGCTTACTGGTTCCTGCGTAACCGTCGTCCATCGGTAGATGTCGCCGGTACTGTGGCGCTGTTCCGCCCGGGTGTGGAGCAGATCGCCAGCCAGATGGCTGAACTGATCAAAGGTGAGCCGCTGGACGCCTGGCGCACCATGCACAACGAGCTGGTTGAAGCCGGTGTGCCGGATGCGCTGGCCGGTGTGGTTGCCGGTGCTGACAGCCTTTACTCGCTGCTGGGTATTATCCAGGCAGCAGAAGAGACTAAACAGCCACTGGAGCATGTTGCACAGATCTACTTCGGTCTGGGTGATCATCTGGAGCTGCACTGGTTCGACCAGCAGGTCAAAGGTCTGGACGTAACCAACCACTGGCAGTCCATGGCCCGTGATGGTTTCCGTGAAGATCTGAACAACCATCAGCAGGCGATTACTGCCAGTGTCTTGCGCAGCTCTGAACACAGTGAAGAAAGCGATGCTCTGGTCAGCAGCTGGCTGAACAACAACGACGTACTGCTGGCGCGCTGGCAGCGTCTGCTGGGCGAAATTCGCTCCAGCTCGGTTCAGGATTTTGCCATCTTTACCGTGGCTATTCGTGAACTGCTTGAGCTGGCCCTGGCCAACTCATAAGCACCACGTAATACCGTAATACGCAGTACCGGTGGTGGCCCAGGTGTGGCCACCATCGTTTGAAACTTAACCTATTTGATTAACTAACAGACTGATACAACAATCGCCATGACAAGCATGAATGCATTTCGTCCGCTCGCACCAATCCACTTCGTCCACAAAATCCGCGAAGTTGCTGCAAACAGCTGGTGGGTTTACCGCCACGAAATCGGCGTAGACGGCTACCTGAAGCCGATGCCCCGCGTTGTATTCTTTGGCCGTGATCAGGATGAGGTTGACCAGTGGGTCACGTTGCAGAAAGAAGAACAGAACATGTTCGTGCTTTCTGATAACTAAGCCTTAGCACCACCCCAACGAATTTGCCTGCTGACACCGTCTCCCGTCAGCAGGCCCACTTTCATGGGGCACTGTCTAGATCGATTTCCGGCTGCACTGGGGTTCCGTAGTCCATCGGTTTAACTGGCTTTCGCAGTGTTCCATGTTCTTTATTGCAGTAGCGATGCTGTGATCTCAAGCCGAAAGGCTTACCAATACTCACTCTTGCTGGCGAACTTGCCAACCCCGGTTCTTTGAACCGGGGATGTTTTTCTGTGCACCTGCTACTTTGAGCTACGGCTGGCTACCGATACGCCTTTTCCCTGAACCACAGATTCACCGCCCATTTCTCGCCCTTTATAACTGGCAGGCCGCCGTGCAGGCTGTCCGGGTGGCGCAGGGTTGTGCCGGGGTGGCAGTTGTGAAATACCACCATATGCCCCTGTTGTGCCGCAACCTCAAGATTCAGTTTTGGAAAGCCGGTGCCGCCGCCCTGGCTGACGGTATTCAGGTAGATCAGGCAGGTAACCAGCCGCTGGCCACCTCGCTGCATACAGCGGGCACCCCGTTCAGTGGTTGCATCCCAGCCATCATAATGGGCGGCATATTCCTGTGTTTCCCCGTAATGAATGACCTGGAAAGATTCGGCCTGAATCAGCTCGATCCCCACCAGCTGGCTGATGCGCTGCGCCAGTGCCAGTAATTCGGGGCTATGGTCATGGGGAATCCAGCAGTTCTGCCCCGTGCGGCCCAGGCTGGTGACCCCGGCTTCAGTGGCACTGACGGTTGCCCGCTTCAGCCGGGACTCGGCGGCATCAATAATCATCTGCGCATCTTGCGCTGAAACAAAATCCTCCAGCAGATACACCGCAGGGGTGTCGTTGAGTTGCTGGCCGGATGGGTACTGGACTGAAATCTGGGTCACTGCGGGTTCCTTTATAGGCCGTTCGACAATGCCCTGCATAGCAACCAGGGGTTGTGACAGGGCGTGTGAATCAGCGTACTTAGTTCTTGTTCATAATACGGTTTTTGTTGGTCAGCAGTGCTTCGGCAACGGCTTCGAGGGCATCTTCATCGGCGTCGGGGTTGCCGATCACCAGCACATCGGTGCAGGGCGCTTCGATTTTTTCATCGGAGAAAAAGCCCTTGGCTACTTTTACGTCACGAAACTCATACACGGGCTCGCCGGAGGGTAGCTTATCGTTGAGATCGTAGTCGTCCAGCGAGATCAGTTTCAGGCCGCTGCCTTTTTTCATGACCGCTTTCAGGTATTTGTTTTCCATATTGCCTTCAGCAGTCACCCACATAAAGGCATCGTACTGGCCCGTGGTCAGCCCGGCCAGGGCACGGATACCGCCCTTATTGAATACGCTGGCGGTACTGTAGTCCGGTTCCAGCTGAGTCATATATTTCCAGCTGGCAGCGGAGCCGGAGGTCACCGGGCCGACGGCGATCTTGATGCCTTTGTTACCCAGATCATCTTCCTCGCTAATCGCCCCTTTTTCCGGCACGGCAACAAACGCACACTCTTTGCCCAGCGTCCCCAGAATTTCGATATTGTTCTGCAGGCCGGTATTTTTGCTGCGCCAGTACATCAGAGCATCGGCCTGAGTAAAGCCGATTTCAGCCTCGCCAGCGGCGACCCGGTTCAGGTTGTCAATCGAGCCTTTGGTTTGCAGAACCGGCAGTTTAATCCCATGTTCGCGCAGGATACTGGCGATATTGCTGCCAAAAACATCGTGGTAGGTCAGCCCTTTCTTGCCAGTCGCGATGCCGTCGGCAAAGGCCGGGGCTGAACTCAGCAGCGCGGTGGCCGTCATTGCAGCAAGTAGACGTTTGATCGACATAACAGCTCCCTGTGTTGGGTGTATCAAAAACAGTGGTCAGACTTAGCCTGACAGGCAGGACAGTATGACACAGCCGGTGTGAAGGCTCTGTTCTTAACGCGGGATGCGCCTGGCTGGCCCGGTGCTGGTAAGGCTACCAGCAGGGAGCGCACGATTGATACTGGTGTGCAGGCTAATAGTTTGCGTTAAAAGCTCTACTGATCCAGGTCATCAGCCGTACAAAGAATAGCCTGTATAAATATCTGGCTTGATTGCAGCTTTTAGGAAGATGAACTCAGTCGCCTGATAGTCGCCATACAATAATTATAATAAGGACGTTGATCGTATGATTAGAACAATAAAGGCTCGACTAGCGACCGCAAACATTCTGTTTAGCATATTGCTGCTATCTGTCACCATCTTTCTTGCCCTCAATATCTATTTGCCACGCTATGAACGTTCTCAGGGGCTCATCGCGATTGATGACATCAGTAACCTGATCATCAAAGCCGCAGGTCAGCAAGCCATTGAACGTGGTGTCACCAATGGAGCGATGAGCCAGGCGCGTAAAAAGGGCCGTGCGGATAGCAGCTTGCTCAATAACATTCAGCAGCGTCGAAGCCTCGGGGATGAGGCAATGCTGGCTGCATTTTCTAAAGCGCAGGCATTAACCGAGGTTGACTGGCTGCCAGCTTCATTCAATCGGCAACTGACTGCCAGCCAGCAGCAGTGGCAAGCGTTTCTGGAGCTCCGGCGCCAGGCTGACCAGGTTTTGCAGAGTGGTAAGGGTGCACTGAGTAGTACCCAGTGGGTTAGCGGGTCCACGGCAATTATTCTGGTCAATGCCAGTTTGCGTCAGGCTGCCTTTCAGCCGGTATCTAATGGCGAAACGGCCAGTTATAACAACCAGGTGATCAAGCAGGCCGCCTGGCTGGCGGCAGAGTATTCCGGCCGTGAACGGGCGTTAATGGCAGGGGCAATTGGTTCAGGCCAGTCCATGCCGACTGAAACGCGAGAGCGTTTGCTGGGCTATCGGGCCATTGTTGAGAATCAGATGGTCGTACTGAGTCAGTATGCCAGTGCAACAGCACAGCGTGACCCTGGATATGGTGACGCCTGGCGTCAGGTTGAGCAGACATTCCTGGGCAGCTATCAATTATTACGTAAAGAACTGCACAAGGCTGCCTTGAGTGGGGACTACCCGATCAGTGTGGCCAATTGGCTGGAGCGCTCGACAACCGCCATTAATACGTTGTTGCAGTTAGGTGAGGCAGCCAGTCTGGGTGCGATGGTTGCCGTGCAGAAGGATGTGACCAGCAGCCAGCGGGCACTCTTCATCAGCTGTGGATTGATTGCGTTTGTTGCCTTGCTGGCGATAGGCCTGAGTCTGCTGGTAACGGGTATTGTGCGTCGTCTGAATATGCTGACTGAAACGATTACCGAAATCGAGAGCGGTAATAACCTGACGTTGCGGCTGCAGGACCATAATCATGATGAGCTGAGCCGTATTGGCCGTGCCCTGAACAGTATGTTCGAGCGGTTCCATGATGATTTGCACCACCTGCGCGATATATCCGAGCAGGTCAGTGCATCAGCGCAACAGCTGGCAAGCCGCTCTAGCACCAGCCGCACCCATATGGATCAGCAACACTCAGAGATTCAGACGGTGGCAGCAGCAATGGAGCAGATGCTGATCGCGGTTGATGAGGTGGCACAGGCCACGACGCAAACCGCAGTGTTGACGGATGAAGCTGAGCAGCATGCTGTTGACAGCAAGTCAGTACTTAATAGCTCCTTGAATACCATTAATAATGTTGCCACTGAAGTGTCATCCAGTGGCGAATTCATTAAAAAGCTGGAGCAGCAGACGGGAGACATTACCACCATTTTACAGGTGATCAGCGGCATTGCTGAACAGACCAATTTGCTGGCGTTGAACGCTGCTATTGAGGCGGCTCGCGCCGGAGATCAGGGGCGTGGCTTTGCTGTCGTGGCTGATGAGGTGCGGGCTCTGGCACATAACACCCAGCAATCTACGGAAAGTATTGAAACGATGATACATACCCTGCAAAGCTCTGCGAACCAGGCAGTGAAGGCCATGGAGCGCAGTACAGGGGAAGCGAGCGAGGGTGTTGAGAAAAGCCAGAAAGCCAGTGCCACGCTGGAAGATATTGCCCGGTTGATGAGTGAGATTAATCAGATGTCGTCCCGTATTGCCACCAGTGCTGAACAGCAAAGTAGCAGCACAGGGGAAATCACCAGCAGCATCAATAACATAAATAGCCTTGCCCAGCAGAACTCCAATGGTGTCGCTGAAGCTGAAGGTGCCAGCCGTAGCTTGCGGGATCTTGCCGAGCGGATGAACGGTATGGTGGGCAAGTTTCAGCTGTGAGCCGTGTCGCCTTTACGCCGTTGCGATTTTATAGCATCGATCAGTTATTTGTACCTGTCGGCAGGTTATAGTGGACTGACAATGGGTTGTCGTAACGAGTGAAGGAGTTGAAGGTGGCGGAAGTAACGGTGTTTCAGGCAATCAATATGGACCGTAACCAGCGCCAGCTGATCGATACCGCCGCAATGGACTGGCTGACCTCGCCCGCGGCGGGGGTGATGCGTAAGCCGCTGGAACGTGAGGCGGCGGAAAGTGGCCAGGTCACCAGTATTGTGCGCTATGCAGCGGGGACTTTTTTCCCGGCCCATAACCATCCTGCCGGTGAAGAAATCCTGGTGCTCAGCGGTACCTTTGAAGATGAACATGGCTGTTACCCGGCGGGGAGTTACTTTCGTAATCCACCGGGTTCCTCTCATTCGCCGGGCAGCAGCGAGGGCTGTGAGTTACTGGTGAAACTGAATATGTTCCAGCGCGATGATCTGCAGCCGGTCAATATTGATACCACCACTCAACCCTGGCTACCGGGGCTGGTGGCGGGGCTCAGTGTGATGCCGCTGCATCAGTTTAACGGTGAGCAGACCGCGCTGGTGCGCTGGCAACCCGGCACCCATTTCTCCCGCCATTCTCATACCGGTGGCGAAGAGATCTATGTGATTGACGGCGTGTTCGAAGACGAACATGGCCGCTACGGGGCCGGCAGCTGGCTGCGCTCGCCGGATAATAGCCAGCATCAGCCGTTCAGCGAGCAGGGCTGTACGATCTGGGTAAAAACCGGCCATCTGGCCCATCTGCCGGGCTGATCTGACCGGTTAACTGCGTCGCGCTACTTTCTGCGCCTGGCGCTGCAGCCGGTACATCGACTGATAGCGGCCGTTCTCCCGTGCCATCAGCTGACTGTGGTTACCCCGTTCACAAACCTCGCCATGGGCCAGCACCAGAATCTGGTCAGCCCGTTTGATGGTGGAGAGCCGGTGAGCGACCGTGATCAGGGTGACCTTGCCGTGCAGTTCATGCAGCGCCTGCTGTACCACCTGCTCGGTTTCGCTATCCACATTGGCGGTGGCTTCGTCCAGCAGCAGGATTTTTGGTGATGCAGCCAGCGCACGGGCGATCACCAGCTGCTGACGCTGGCCGGTGGACAGGCGGGTGCCACGCTCGCCCAGCCCGGTGTGATAGCCGTCGGCCAGCTGGCTGATCATGCCGTGCAGATGCGCCTGACGGGCGGCGGTTTCGATGGCGCTATCGGTTAAACCACGGCCCATATCGATATTGGTGCGGATACTGCCCGCCATGATAAACGGCTCCTGCGGGATCAGCCCGATGCCTTCACGCAGCAAGTCGTGACCAAACTGGTCCAGTGGCTGGTCGTCCAGCGCGATGCTGCCCTGGTCTGGCTGATAGAAGTTGAGTAACAGACTAAGCAGGGTGCTTTTACCGCTGCCGGTGTGACCAACCACGGCGTAGAACTGACCGGGTTCGATGGTGAAATTCAGTCCGTTGAGTACCGGCTTCTCAGCCTGGTAGCCAAAGTGCAGATCACGGACCTGTACCTTGCCCGCGGTGATCTGCGCCTGAGCGTGGCTGAACTGTTGCGCCGGTTCAGCCAGCAGCCGGTTAACCCGCTCCCCGGCCACCATGGCCTGCTGGTAGAGGTTGAAGCGCTGAGTGATCTCGGCCAGCGGTTCGGTAAAGCGGCCCAGAAAACTGAGAAAGGCATAGAGTACCCCCACTTCGGCCACCCCGGCCTCGACTTGCAAGCCAAACAGCCAGACCACCGCAATCAGCACCAGTACACTGAGCAGATCGATGGCCGGGCGCAGCAGGGCAGCGCTGGCACGAATGCTGCTCATCCGGGCGCGGTAGTAGTGCTGGTTGACGCCATCAAAGCGCTGGCTGAAGCGCTGCTGCTGGTTGCAGGCCTGCAACACCGACATCCCGGCAATGGACTCGCTCAGCTGGGCGTTGATATCCGAGCGCAGGCTACGGGCTTTTTGTACCGCTGCACCGCTGAATTTCTCATACAGATAGATCACCCCGAACACGGTGGGAATCAGCGCCAGCGCGGCCAGCATCAGCTGGCTGTCGAGCAGCGCCATGGCGATCAGGATGCCGATCAGCAGCATCAGGTTGCCCAGCACCACGGACAGAAACTGCACATAGAGATCTTTGATCGCTTCAGTATCGTTGGTGATCCGGCTGACCAGCTGGCCACTCATGGCGGTGTCGAAGTAGCGCATCGGCAGTTTCAGGGTGTGGGCAAATACCCGCTCGCGGATATCCTGCACCGCGTTCAGGGCGATCTCGGTAAAGCCCAGGGTCTGGCGGTAGCCCAGCCAGGCGGCTCCCGCCTGGCTGAACAGATACCCGGCCAGCAGCACCAGTAGCATAGTGCCGTCGAGTTGCTGCGGGATCAGATAATCATCGATAAAGACCTTGGCCAGCAGTGGCCCGGTTACGTCCAGTGCGGTGGCGACCAGCAGTAACAAGACACTGCGGATCAGCAGTGGCCGGTCGCGCCACAGGTAACCGCTGAGCAGCTTGAACGCGCTGCGGCTCCGGCGGCTGCGGTGATCAGGGGTCTGTTCAGTTGTCATCCAGGCTGGCCTCCAGTTGCTGATAGGTCCACATCCGGCTATACCAGCCATCACTTTGCAGCAGTTGCTGATGGCTGCCGCGCTCGGCGATCTGGCCGTGACTGAGCACCAGAATTTCATCGGCTGATTGCACGGCTGACAAACGGTGGCTGACGATCAGGCAGCTGCGACCGCTGTCACTTTGCTGCTGGGCATCCAGCGCCGCCAGAATCTGCTGTTCGGTCTGCACATCCACTGCTGAAAGAGCATCGTCCAGCACCAGAATCGGGGCCGGGCTGAGCAGTGCACGGGCGATGGTCAGCCGTTGGCGCTGACCACCCGACAGGGTGACGCCGCGCTCTCCCACGGCCGTCTGATAACCCGCCGGGAAGCCGCTGATATCGTCGTGCAGGGCGGCCAGCCGGGCCACCTGTTCAATCTCAGCCTGACCGGCCTCGGGGTGACTGAGGGCTATGTTGTCGGCGATGCTGAGGCTGAACAGAAAGCTGTCCTGGGGTACATAGGCAAACTGGCGGCGCAGGTTGTCGAGGCTGAGCTGGGCCAGCGGTACACCCCCCAGGCTGATGCTGCCGGGTGCGGTTTCCCACTGACGCATCAGTAACTGCAACAGGGTAGTTTTGCCCGCTCCGGTGGGGCCGACGATGGCCAGGGTTTTACCGGGAGCCAGCTGCAGATCGATGCTGTGCAGGATATCGGGGCCATCGGCTGTGTAGCGAAAGCTCAGTTGCTGACAGTGCAGGGCACTGTTCTGAACGCTTTGCTGGCCCTGATCATCGATGCTGTCCGGGGTTTTCAGCAGGGCCTCAACCCGCACCATGGCAGCGCTGCCACGCTCGATAATATTCAGCAGCCAGCCAAAGGCCCACATCGGCCAGATCAGCTGGCCCATATAGATAGTGAAGCTGGTCAGCTGGCCGACGCTCAGTTCATCGTGCCAGTAAAGATACCCGCCAAAACTCAGGGTCAGCAGCATGGCTCCGGTCAGCGCCAGGTAAATCAGTGGTTCGTACAGCGCTTCACTGCGGGCAACCTGAAAGCTGGTGTCGGCGGCTTTGCGCGCCAGCTGGTTGAACTGCTCGGCTTCGGCCGCTTCACGGCCCATCGCTTTAACCAGCCGGATGCCAGACAGCGCTTCCTGGGTTTTATCATTGAGATCCGAGAACCGTGCCAGCGCCTGCTGGAATTGCTGGTGGACGCTGACCGAGATGCGGTAAAAGCCCCAGCCCAT
>JAIBDV010000110.1 GCA_024686055.1 Neptuniibacter sp. | reverse complement strand
GTCAGCTGGGGCTGTCACAATATGATGCACTGAGCGCAGATCTGTTTATCCATAATGATCAACCAGAACATGCCGTACACACCCTGGAACAGTGCCTGGCGTTTGCGCAGCAGAACGGGGAAAAGTACTACCTGGGCGAGCTGCATAAGCGACTGGCAACCGTACTGAGCAACCAGGGTAGCGGTGACGCCGGGCGCTGCCAGTACCATACTCAACAGGCAGCCGACTTCAGCGCCAGCCAGAGCCTGCAGCCAGGCCTGGCGCCGCCGGTCTATGCCGGTGTTCCACAGCTGACACTGGCCGCGCAGGCGCTGACGTTAGCCCGCCACGATCACACCCTGTAATGGGGTGTAATATCCTTTGCGGGTTAACTCTATTACTCTGTTCCTTGCTGCCTGAGTGCAGCATCAGACAGAGCTGAACAGGCCTGTACTGAGACACCAGCAAGGTGATGCATGAAGCAGAACAGGAAGTGACTATAGTGCACGGATGCACACACAGGATAAGTTTTCACCATGTGTGTCCAGATATCAGGTTTGTCAGCTCTGTTGCCTTTTCTCACCGTCTTCCAGACACCCGCTACTCTCGACATTCTCGCTCGCTAATAACCCACGGCAACACTCAGGCCGTTCTGGCTGACCATCAAGCACAGACGTAATCCGCAGCACTGGCCAGTCAAGCCAGGCAATGAGCGGGAGAACTTAAGTGTGGCGAGGCAAAAATTCAGCAGCATTATGCAGGGCGTCGCCACAGATGGGAGCTGGCCTGTGCACCGGTCAGTGCTTTGATCTCCAGCTGGCTGGCCACCGGCTTGCCATTGAAACTCAGGCGCCCCTGACCATCAGTGGTGTACTTCTTGGCTTTCTTCACGCCGTCAGCAGGGGCGGTGATCTTCACATCCATGCCAAAATCATTATCGCTGGCCAGGCCAATCGTACGCTCATCCACAATCACCAGCCCTTCAGCTTTCTCTGCTTCCCAGCCATGTTTACGCAGGTCCACCAGCCTGGTTTTGCTCAGCATCTGAATACCCGCAGTCTCCAGCCCCGCACGATCAGCGTATTCCAGTGCCTTGCCATTGATCTCTTTACCACTAAGATCGCTCGCGCCACCCAGGTTGATGCGGTATACCAGATTACGCATCGTCTTATCTTTGTCTTTACCCTGCTCCACAATCAGCAGGCTGTCGTTATCCACCGCCACCAGATCACCGATCTTGGCATCTTTACTCTTCCTGTAAGCGCTGATGTCATGGGGGTAAGCAACATACGAGTCTGCTGGGTGGCCGGGTCAAACTCAATGAGCCGGTGCTACGGCAACCTCATACCGTTCAACGTTCACCACCTGCGCCGACGCGCCAGTGCTGCTGTCAGTAATGCCCATGTTGCTTTAGTCATGCCCGTACTCTCCCGGATAGCGTGAAAAGGTAAACTCAGTCACAAAGACAGGGGACGTTAACGAGTGAGCGTTTCAGATAAGTGACAGTCAGAAGACAACCGCCATGGACGACGGACAGGCAGAGATGAGGCTAAGGAGATTAATGGGGGCAGACAGCACCGCCCCCACCCGAAAGGGTCAGAGAGACGACAGCCGCCAGTCACCCTGACAGCCACTTTCATCCCGCCAGCTGCCATGACCGGCGTTGTGCCGGATCTGACCACCCCAGCTGGCAACAAGCTGACTGTTGACGGCAATCCCGGCTTCAACGCTGTGATCAGCCTTGAGACGACCGGTGATTTTAAAGTTCCGCTGTCGATCATCGGTAAGCACACCACCCACCGTTCCGTCTTTTATCCAGACCTGGCCTCGCGCCCCCACACAGGTAACGCCGGTATGGCTGGTCTGCATCGTGGGGGTGGCGACCACCTCAAACAGATCAGCACCTTCGACGACAGTTTGTGAAATATGGGTGCTATTACTACAGCCGTATCCCGTCAGCACAACGGTGGCCAGTAGAGACAATGTTGCTAATTTCATCCGTGCATACTCCCTTATCATTACCTTTATCGACCGCGACCTGCATCAGCACGCCAGCGGTTTACTCAATGGCCGTAGCCTGCCAGACACCCCGGCAGCCCGCTGCTGTGTACCAGCTACCACTGCCTGCCGCCGCCGTCAGCTGGCCGGTCAGTTCAACCGTTTCCATGTAGTTCACCAGCCGGGCCTGATAGAGCGCCCCGGCCAGCAGCGCCCGCCCCTCCAGCAGATAGAGGGGGCCGGACTGATGCCGCAGTTCACCATCAAGCACTTCGTTACTCAGCGCGATGGTGCCAGCAAACGGATAGCAACTGTAACCGGCCTGGTTTAACCAGGTCAGCGGGGTCAGTTCCAGCTGGTAGCTGCGATCAGCCAGCCTGAGCCGCTCAATCGGGTCCGCCGCACAACCGGCGATCACCAGTGGCAGCAGCATTCGCACCCACAGGGCATTCATGCGTCGATAAACTCCTTTTCATCTGGCAAACGCCAGTCAGCGTTGCTGTCGGACAAGCTCGCCCTGAGGGGTCAGCTGATAACAGTCAAAATCCTGCGCCAGGTACAGTTGCCCACCATAGTGCTGGCGTGCTTCAGCTTCAAGCTCCGCCATGCTGCGCTCGCGGGGTTTACGGGCCTGAGCGCGATAACGTGGGCTGAAGTGGGTCAGAATAAGGTTATTCAGCCCCTGAGTCTGGGCAAAACGGGCCACCTGGGCAGCACAGCTGTGTTGTGGTTCAGGCCCCACCTGCGCCAGCACATCTTCGGTGTAGGTGGCTTCATGGATCAGCAGATCAGCCCCATGACAGGCAGCTGTCAACAATTCAGGGCGGTCATTATCACCGCCGATCACCAGGATCCGGGGCCGTCGTGAAGGTTCGGTATAGCAACGACTTTTAAGCACCTGGCCATCCGCCAGCGGGCAGTCCTCCCCCCGCTGTAACCGGGCATACAGTGGCCCGGCCGGAATGCCCTCTGCACGTAAACGCGCCACATCCAGCCGGTTCTGGATGCCGGTTTCCTGCAGCCGGTAACCCCAGCTGGGCACCCGATGGCTCAGAGGATGGGCGCTGATGGCAAACCCGGCGCGAGTCAGGGCCAGCTCATCACTGACGGCTATAAACTCCAGCGGGTAACTGATTTGCAGTTCGGTAAAACGAATCACCGCCTGCAAATAGTCCCAGACAGCGGGCGGGCCAATCAGCGTCAGCGGCTCCGTGCGTCCATTCAGCTGACACGACGCCAGTAACCCCGGCAGGCCATAACAGTGATCGCCATGAATATGGGTAATCAGCACTGCCGCCAGCTGTTGTGGTGACAACGCTGTGCGCAGCAGCTGGTGCTGAGTCGCCTCACCGCAGTCGACCAGTAACCAGCGCCGCCCACGCTCCGGCGACACGGCGGTCGCGCTGACATTGCGCTGACGACTGGGGGCACCCGAGGAGGTACCCAAAAAAGTAATCTGCATTACGCCTCCTCTTTATGTTGCAACTGCCTGGCCGCGGCGACCAGTGCCTGGCCAAACGCAATACCGCCATCATTGGCGGGCAACTGTTGTGGCAGCCATACCTGCAATCCCTGGGCCTGCAGCTGGCTGACCAGCCGTTGCTGCAAACACTGGTTCTGAATCACCCCGCCAGAGAGCACAACGGTCCTGATCGAATGTGCCCTCGCCAGCTGCCCCGCCAACAACGCACTCTGGTCTGCCAGACCCAGCTGAAAGGCCTGAGCAATTTCCGCCGCCGGGCGCGCGGCCTGCAGATCAGCGATTAATGCCTGCCACATCGGTGCCGGGTCCAGTAACCAGCGTCCTTCATGCTGCTGGCAATCAAACGGATAACCCTTCACCTCAGCGCTGCATTGCCGGGCCAGTGTTTCCAGCTCAATGGCGGCCTGACCCTCATAACTGATTGCCGTAAAACTGCACCCCAGCGCAGCAGCCACCGCATCGAACAGACGCCCGGCCGAGCTGCTTAACGGGCAGTTCAACTGTTTTTTCAACATGGCCCGCAGCGTTGGCAGCGGTTTCGCGGCAAGGGCGGGCCAGAGCTGCGCCCAGTCACCTCCTGCCTGCCAGGCCTCCAGCTGAGCAAACAGATTACGCCAGGGCTCACGAATCGCCTGGCTACCGCCCATCAGTGGCACCGGGGTCAGCGACCCCAGCCGCTGTACCTGACAGTAGTCCGCCCGCAGAAACTCGCCGCCCCACAGGGTGCCATCGTCACCATAGCCGGTGCCATCAAAACAGATCCCCAGCACCGGCGCGGCGGTACGTGGATAACCATGCTCCCCCATACAGCTGGCAATATGGGCATGGTGGTGCTGTACCGCAGCCAGCGGGATGCCCGTTTGCAGCGACTGAGCCTGCGCAAATTGAGTAGAGCGGTAATCCGGGTGCTGATCGTGCGCAAGTAAAGCCGGCTGATGCTGATACAGCTGACGATAGAGGCTGATCGCCTGCTCCCAGCGGTCATAGGTCTGCGCGTCGGTCAGGTCACCCAGGTGCTGGCTGAGAATCGCCTGGCCTGCGTTGATCAGGCAAAACGTGTTTTTCAGCTCGGCTCCCAGCGCCAGCAGGTCGTCCGCCTGCTCAAAGCCAGGCGGCAGAGACAGCGGTTGCGGCGCGTAGCCGCGAGCCCGGCGCAGCAACTGTACACCGACAGGGGTATCGCGCAGCACCGAGTCATCCAGCCGGTTAATAATTTCGCGATTATGCAGCACCAGCAGGTCAGCAATGCCCACCAGCTGCTGGCGGGCCTCGTCGTTACTGATCGCCTGGGGCTGGCCACTACGGTTACCACTGGTCATCACCAGTGGTGTCTGTAGCCCTGCCATTAACAGGTGGTGCAGCGGTGTGGCGGGCAACATAAAGCCCAGCTGATACTGGCCGGGCGCAACGGCATCAGGTAAGCCACAGTCGGAATGTCGAGCCAGCAGCGCAATCGGTGCCGCCGGGCTTTGCAACGCCGCATCGGCCTGGGCAGTGCGCTGGGCGTAACCGGTCAGCACATCAAGGTCGGCCACCATCAACGCCAGAGGCTTGGCCGGGCGGGCTTTACGCTGACGCAGCCGGGCAACCGCAGTAGCATTGGTCGCATCACAAACCAGATGAAAACCACCCAGCCCACGGATGGCGAGAATTTTTCCGGCCTGTAGCTGTGCCTGCAGCTCGCTAAACAGTTCACCAGGGGCCTCAAGCATCGCCCCGTCCGGGGTTTCCAGCCAGAGTTGTGGGCCACAGTCCGGGCAGGCATTGGGCTGGGCATGGAAGCGCCGGTCGCCAGGGTCATCGTATTCACCCTGACAGGCCGGGCACAGGGGAAATACCGCCATACTGGTAGAGGGGCGGTCCCAGGGGATCGACTGCACAATACTGAGCCGGGGGCCACAGTGGGTACAGTTGATAAACGGATAGCGGTAGCGGCGGTTGGCAGGGTCGTTCAGTTCGCTCAGGCATTGCGCACAACTGGCGGCATCCGCTGCACAACCGGTACGTACAGCCCCGCTCTGACTGGCGATAATATCAAACTGGCCTGTCGGGTTCAGTTGTACCGGCCGGCTCTCCAGCGCCTGAATCTGTGCCAGCGGTGGGCTATGACGTTGTAACTGCTGCATAAATTCAGCACATTGCGTTGCGCTGCAGCACAGTTCAATGCGTACACCCTGGCCATCATTGGCAACCACACCTGCCAGCCCCAGCTGCTGCGCCAATTGCCAGACAAACGGCCGAAAACCCACTCCCTGAACCACACCACGCACACGAATTTCAAACCCGGCTACTTTCACCATTGCCACAACCCGTTGCTTCATCACAACGCTAAAGTTTACCAGTTTCTATCCAGGCCCCGGCCATTGACTGAGGTAGCAGCCCTCTGGCTATTGGGCAAACGCGGATTTTTCAAGTATCAGGCCAGGCATAGCCCGAAATCAGCAACTAGACTCCTCCATATTCAATAATGGAATGGCGCGTGGTACCGCCTATCGGGCCGGGGTGCACCAGACCGTCGACAAGGACTGAGATTCAGATGTCTATCAAACAGGTTATTAATCAGCTAAACCAGCTGGACGCCCAGGTACAGGGCTGGGCCAGTGGTCAAACACCATTGCCTGATTACAATGAAGTGATCCGGCTTCGAGTGCAGGTTGCCGCACTGCTCTACGTACCCATGGAGATTGCCTCTCTGGATGGCGATATAGAAACATCCCTGGGCAGCTGTAACCAGCAGGACTACCCCATTCCGGAGCAGGTATTTGAGAAACTGCTAATGCTGCGAGGCCAGATACTCGACTTCGACCAACAATTGTCAGGCCTGCAACACCAGATGGAGCTGATGATGCACCGGCCACAGAAAGCAGCGGTTCACTGAGCCTGGTGGAAGAACCCGGTGGCGAACACCAGGTTCTTCCATTACGCCGATCTGATCGTTTTTTAGCCTGCCCAGGTAAAATAGCGCCTATATTGCACTGAGAAAAAGTCCTATTTTTAATGACCGAAGTTTAAATCAATAAAAAACAAAACTGATATAAAAGCCTTCACACACCTTCCATACACCTACAGATAACTAAAATAGACATGAAATATTTAATACTAAAAAGGCGAGAGTGGCTTTTTTTTATACAGTAATAAACCCGTAAATCTAAACGATCGAAGCAAATAGACGAGGATTATTGTATTTCTAGTTATCCCCGTTTCAGAGCCACTTCCACTCTTAATTTTTAAATCTGTAAAGCAACCAATTACTAATACGAAGCCTGACTTTAATCACGTACTTAAAGCAAGACATCTAGTAGAACTAAAGTATTATTGAAAACAAACCCGACTCTATAAAGAATCGCCTCACCAAAGGAATATAACTGATTATATATTACAGGGGCTACGGTGCAGAACCGTCAGCAAAAGGACTTCCGATATGCGTATTTTGTTATTATCAACAAGCTATAACAGTATGACCCAGGCCGCTCATCTGGAGCTGAATGAGCTGGGACATGATGTCAGTATTGAAGTTTTTGTTAATGATGACCAGGTCAGAGAAGGTATTGCGTTATTCAAACCAGAACTGATTTTGTGCCCCATGCTTACCAAAGTTATTCCGGAAGATGTATGGCGTAGCACTCCCTGCATAATCGTACACCCGGGTATTCGCGGTGACCGTGGCCCCTCCTCACTGGACTGGGCAATCCGCGAAGATGCTTCGCACTGGGGCGTTACCCTGGTAGAAGCGGCAAATGAAATGGATTCCGGTCCCGTCTGGGCAAGTGCCGAGTACCCGTTGCGGGAAGGCCGAAAAAGCAGCCTTTACCGTGGCGAAACCGTCCAGGCAGCCATGAAAGCAATCCGCACCGCGGTCCGCCGTTTCGAAAGCGGCCACTTTGTCCCCGAGCCTCTGAACTACATGAACCCTGCCGTGATCGGCCGCTGCCGCCCGGTTATGAAACAGACCCGCCGTAGCATCGACTGGCAGGAAGATAGCGTTGAACTGATTATCCGCAAAATCCGTTCTGCGGATGGCTTCCCAGGTCTGCTCGATGAGCTGTTTGGTGAAGAGTTTTACCTCTGTGGTGCCCATACTGAAGGCGCCCTGGTGGGCAAGCCTGGCGAGATCCTGGCCACCCGTGATGGCGCCATCTGTCGGGGTGCGGCTGACGGTGCGGTGTGGATCAGCCATCTGAAGAAAAAAGGCCCGGCCAGTGAAGGGCATTTCAAAATGCCGGCAGCCGAGCTGCTGGGCGACCGGATTGCCGATGTGCCAGAACTGCCACTGCCCGCACTTTACCAGGGCCAGGACACGACCTTCAAAGAGATCTGGTACGAAGAGCACAATGATGTCGGCTACCTGCACTTCGATTTCTACAACGGCGCCATGAGCACCCGCCAGTGCGAACGTCTGACTGAGGCCTACCGGCAGGCATGTGAACGTACTACCCGGGCCATCGTATTGATGGGGGGGGCTGATTACTGGTCTAACGGTATTCACCTCAATGTCATCGAAGCTGCCAGCAGCCCTGGTGATGAGTCCTGGGCCAACATCAATGCCATCAACGATATGGTGCAGGCAATGCTGATGACTCAGGACCGGCTGGTTATCGCAGCAATGCACGGTAGCGCGGGCGCAGGTGGAGTAATGATGGCACTGGCAGCAGATAAGGTATTTATCCATGAAGGTGTAGTACTGAACCCACACTACAAAGGGATGGGCGGCCTGTACGGTTCCGAGTTCTGGACCTGGAGCCTGCCACGTCGGGTCGGCGCTGAACGTGCAGAACAGCTCACGAATCAGTGTCTACCAGTCGGTGATCAGCAAGCACTGAAGATGGGGCTGGTCGATGACATCATCTACCGTGATGATTACGATAGCCTCACCTATGCTCAGCAGATTCAGCGTATGAGCGAACAGCTGGCTCACTCATCTGAGTACAATAGAATTATGACCGATAAAATCGGCGTATTGCAGGCCCACAGCGCCGAAATGCTGGCCTGCCG
>JAIBDV010000120.1 GCA_024686055.1 Neptuniibacter sp. | reverse complement strand
TGCCACTGAGCGAAGCGGCTACCGCCTCTGTTATGGAAGGCCGGGAAGTCATTCGCAATATTCTGGATCGCAAAGACAAACGCCTGTTTGTCGTGATAGGCCCATGCTCTATCCACGACACTGAGGCCGCGATTGAATATGCTCACAAGCTCAAGGCATTGCAGGAAAAGGTAAAGGACTCTCTCTATCTGGTCATGCGCGTCTATTTTGAAAAGCCGCGTACAACAGTAGGCTGGAAAGGTCTGATCAACGACCCACACCTCAACGACTCTTTTGAGATCGAAGAAGGCCTGCATATCGCCCGTAAACTGTTGCTGGATCTGGCCGAAATGGGCCTGCCACTGGCAACGGAAGCGCTGGACCCGATCAGCCCGCAGTACTTGCAGGACATGATCTCCTGGTCAGCGATCGGCGCACGGACCACCGAGTCACAGACTCACCGTGAAATGTCATCCGGCCTGTCCTGTGCCGTTGGCTTTAAAAACGGCACCGACGGCGGACTGGAAGTGGCCACCAACGCCTTGCGTTCGGTCAGCGCACCGCACCGGTTCCTGGGTATTAATGGCGATGGCCAGTGCTCGATTGTTCACACTAAAGGCAACCCGTATGGCCACGTGGTACTACGCGGTGGTGGCGGCAAACCAAACTATGACTCTGTCAGCGTCACCCTGTGTGAACAGGCGCTGGATAAAGCCAAGCTGCCACACAACATCATGGTTGACTGTAGCCACGCCAACTCCAACAAAGACCCGGCCTTGCAGCCACTGGTGGCAACCAATGTTGCCAACCAGATTCTGGAAGGCAACAACTCAATCACCAGCCTGATGATTGAGAGCAACCTGGGCTGGGGCAGCCAGTCTATTCCAGACGATCTGTCCGAGTTACAGTACGGTGTTTCTGTCACCGATGCCTGTATCGACTGGGATGCAACAGAAAAATGCATGGTCGATATGCATGAAAAACTGAAGTCCGTACTTCCTGCACGTTAAGACTGCACAGCTCCTTAAAAGGCCGGTTTCCGGCCTTTTATCCTTGCATCAGCAAGCGATTCCCCTCTTTTTAAGCACACCCCGCCTGACAAATAACCTGGCCCGACCCAGCAACTTAAGCTCGCGTTCTTTGTGACTGACAAAACATTCACAAATCGTACAAAAATCAAACACCACTAAGGTCATGCAAACTCTATTTCATTGATCTGCAAGGGTATGTTGGAACAGATAATGAAAAATTGTTACGCCGTTCATCGTAGATTAAAGGTATGATTAATTCTGTCACGTTATCCGGGTACTAAGGAGTTAGAGTGCCTGTAATTCACATCGCAGCCGCGCAATGCCCATCCATTGCCGGTGATATAGAACGAAATATACAACTTCACCTGCAAATGGTAGAAGCCGCTGTCGAGCAGGGGATCGAATTACTGGTATTCCCAGAGCTCTCGCTGACCGGTTATGAACCGGCATTTGCTGAGCGCTGTAAACTGCAACCAACAGATGGCCGACTAGCGCCATTTCGCCAGCTGGCTAACCGCCACCAGATTACTCTGGTGGTAGGCGCCCCTATCGATACAGGTGAGTCCAGGCCCGCTTTGGGCAGCATCATCTTTAGCCCCTATGGTGTCAGTACCTATTACAAACAACATTTGCATCCGGGAGAAGAGCAGTTTTTCCAGCCAGGCCAGGCCAGCCGCCCGATCAAGGTTAAAGACCTGCCCGTTGCCCTGGCAATCTGCGCAGATAGCAGCCACCCTGAGCACGCCCAGGCCGCTGCAGACGCTCATGCCCATATCTATGCAACCAGCATGATGGTCTCCATAGAAGGGTTCAACAATGACAGCCAGCAACTGCAACAATACGCCAGCCAGCACCAGATAACCGTCCTGATGGCCAACCATTGCGCCCCGACAGGCGGCTGGAAACCCGCAGGCCGTAGCACTATCTGGAGCCCGGAGGGTAACGTGCTGTGTAGTGCCGATATAACAGAGCCCGCATTGGTGATCGCTCGCCAACGTGCACTTGAATGGCAAGGCTCAGTACACACAGTCATCCTGCGGTCACCAGACAACTGATATTTACCTGCACCAACACGGACTCAATGGGGAACTTTTTCAGCCGGCTCGGCTCAATAGCCCATTACGGCAGTTTTTGCAGGGAGTTCGTGTTATGCGCTATACCGTTTTAATCGCAACCACCGTACTTGCGGGTGCGGTTTCAGCCGCCAGCTACGCCAGCTGTGAACCCGACCGGGTCGTACTGCAGGTGCTTGGCTCTGGCGGGCCAGAACTAAATGACTCCCGCGCGGGGAGCAGCTACCTGGTCTGGCTGGATGGCAAAGCCCGAATACTGGTCGATATGGGCCCCGGCAGCAGCCTTAATCTGGAGCGCAGCGGCGCAAATATTGCGGACATTGACGCGGTTCTGTTCAGCCATTTTCACGTTGACCACAGCGCCGATTTCCCCGCGTTGATCAAAGCCTCTTTCTTTGCCGGCCGCGATACCGATCTGCAGGTGATGGGACCAGACAGCAATCGCCTGATGCCCTCTACTGAGCAGTTTGTCAGCCGACTGGTTGGCGACGAAGGTGCGTTTCGCTACCTCAGCGAATATTACGAGCCTGACCGGAATAGCGCTTATAAGATCCAGCCACATAATATGCCACTGGCGCCGCTGGAGGTGACCACCCGGCCGCTCAACAACGACATTCAACTCAGTCATATTCCTGTCAACCACGGCCCCATTGCTGCGATTGGCTGGCGTGTGCAAGCCGCTGGCTGTTCTATTACCTTTTCCGGCGATATGAGCAACCGTTACGACAGCCTGACCCGGCTGGCACAGAATTCTGACCTGCTGATCGCCCACAATGCGATCCCGGAGCAGGCCCGTGGTATCGCCCGTAATTTGCATATGCCACCCACCGAGATTGGCAAGGTCGCTAATGAGAGCGGTAGCAAAGCCCTGCTGCTATCCCACCGTATGCTACGCACACTGGAGCGCGAAACCGAAACCAGTGGCTTTATTCAGCAGTTTTATCAGGGCCCGCTGGCCTATGCGGATGACCTGGACCGCATTCCCCTGCCCGCTCAGTTTACCCCCTGAGCCGCCGGGCCGGTGACCTGCCTCCAGTCCCGGCCCGATTTAAATCTCAGCAGCCTTTCAATGACCTGACTTCACCGCTTTGTCACACGAGTCCGGCATTCTGTGCGCCATCCGCCCCACTGTATCGATGTGCCCGGCGGCTATTCTGATTCGGTCATAGAGACGGCACCATGTCCCACATACGCCACCTGTTTTTTGATTTCTTTGGCACCCTAGTTACCTACCCCAGTTCGTTTATCGGCCTGCATGAACACGATGATTCCTGGCAGATGCTGCACGATGCAGGCCTCAGCCTGAGCTACGACACCTTTATTGATAACTTTATCGAAACACGTCAGCAACTGGAATCATGGGGGCGCTTACACCTGAGTGAGTATTCGATGGCTGAGCTGGTTGATCAGTTTTGTGATAAATACCTGCCGCAGAGCACACCCACCTTGCGCAATGCTTTTCTGCTGCGCTACCTGGAAGAATGGAGCCAGAGTGTGCATCACCCACTGGAAGTCACCGCCATGCTGAAACGGCTTCACGGCCACTATAGCCTGTCGATTATTTCCAACTGCCACCACAAGCCACTGGTGGAAGAGCATCTGGAAAAACTGGGGGTAACCGAGCTACTGGATGATGTCATGACATCGGTCGAATTTGGCCAGCGAAAGCCCCACCCCGCAATTTTTAACACGGCGATGCAGCGACTGGAGAAAGCCCCACAGGAGTGCCTGTTTATTGGCGACAGCTACCTGCCTGACTATCTGGGGCCCAATGATGCAGGGATGACCAGTTGGCTGATAGACCCCCACAGCCGTTATGACATCCCGCCAGGGCACCGGCTCAAGTGCATTCTGGGCGCCGAAACCCGACTGTTACAGCAACGTATGGCGATGAGCTGACAAGCAACGACGATCCAGCTTACTGTAAGGTGGCGTGTGGCTTCTGTAACTGTGCCAGATTAACCAGTAACTGAGTGACCTGTTCAATACGTGGCGGCAAAGCCAGTGTCTGATAATGCTGCCAGGCCTGCTGCAGGTAACGCTCTGCATCCTCCAGCTGACTTTCCAGGGTGGCCAGAATACCCAGATTGGTCAGCTGATCCGCTTCCCCTGCCGTATTTTCCAGCGACCGGTACAACTCAAGGGCTTCGGTGAAGCTCTGCCGAGCCTGCAGCAGGTGTTCCTGCTTCATCTGCACAATGCCCAGATTACTCAGCCCCGAGGCAACCCCCGCCTGCTGCTTGAGCAGCTTTCCAATCTCAATGGACTTAGCCTGCATGGTTTCAGCGTCCTGCCACTGCTCTCGTTGCTGATAGAAACGGGCAAGCACAGAGTAGAGATTGGCCATACGGGCAGCCTGCTTCAGCTCACTGGCAATCTTGAGCGCCAGGCGGAAGTGCTCTTCTGCCTGGTCAAACTGTTCCAGCTTTCGTAACACCTGGCCCAACAGAAAATGCGCCTCACCACAGTTAACCTTGTCCAGCTGCTGCTCAGCCTGAGCCAGGGCCTGTTTAAGATAGTGCAGCGCCACTCCATGAGGACCACGGGTCAGATAGAACTGACCCAGCTTCAACAATACCGTTTCGGCACAAAAACCATAACTGTCCAGCCAGGGCTGCTTAAGCAGACGCAGGCAGGCCATAACAAATTCCTGCCTGCGCCCCTGACGCTGATACAGCTCAAGTAACTGCTCCGCTGCTGTCAGGTAGAGCGCCCAGCGCTGCTGATCAGCCGCCGCTGCCCAGGCCTGTTCAAACGAACGGGTTGCCGGCCCGGTTTGCTCCATGAGCTGCTGAAACTGACCCAGAGACAGCCAGTTTTCAATATGCTCCGGTGCCTGTTTTACAGCAAGTTGAGCACTTTTCAGGCAATCAGCAACAGTCCTGGTCATCAAACATTTTTCCGGATCTAAAGGGGCGCTTATCATACTGCGACGCCATACAGGATAACAACGTTCAGACCCGCTTCAGGTTGATTTTCAGTCCAGCCTCAACGACTTAACGCCCGCTACCTGAGCCAGGCAGCACATTCACCATAGAACCCAGCCGCTGGCGCACACGCTTCAATGCCCAGGGCAGCGCCTGTTTAAGCCAGCGATATTGATAAATCAGCGTCAGCGCCCACCAGCCCTGTTGCCGGTAGCGCCTCGCGCTGGTCAGTAAAGGCACGGCGAAAGCATGCACGGGCACCTCAATACAGCGCAGCTGCCACACCAGCAGGTGGTCTTCACCATAGGGTGCCTGTTCGCTGTACTGTCCGGCGCGGATAAAATCCCGGCGCTGTAACAAGAAGCCCTGATCACCAAAAGGCACCCCCAGCCAGCGGGTTCGCAGATTAGCCCCCAGTGTATTCAACGGCATTGCTGTCGGGCCGTCGCCAGCAAAGGCCAGCGGGAAACAGTATAAACGTGGACGGGAAGACTCGAGCTGCTGGCACACCTGCTCAATATGCGCCGCGCTCAGCTGAGTATCCATATGCACAAACCACAACCAGTGGCTGTCGCTCTGCGTAACCGCCTGGTTCATCTGCGCCCCCCGCCCCTGATCAGACAGGCACATCCGCAACCGGGTATTTGCCCCGCATAGTCGTTCCACCAGGGCTTTTGAACCGGGGCAGGCAGCCAGAACCAGATCCCAGTGCGCAGGAAACAGCGGCAACGAAGCCAGCAGAGTTGCCTGGTCCGTTTCAGCGGGGCCCACCGGCATCACCACCGTAACCGACTTAGTGTTCACGGTCAGCCACGGTGGAGTTTGCCGCCAGGATCTGCCCGGCCGTCGAGAACAACGCCTGTTGCTCCGTGGTCAACGTTGTCTGCTGCCACCGGCTCAATAACAGATGCAGGTCCGCCAGGGTATCCAGATCATCACAATGCCCCACCTGGCAAACACTCAATCCCTGCTGTTCACACAGCGCAGATAATGCCCCACCCAGCTGCGGGGTGCTCCAGGGCAGATCCTGCAGCGTCGGCCAGGGCACACGCGCCGCCATCAGGCTGACACCACCATCCGAGCTGGGTACCAGTGCAATATCACAGGCAGCCAGTGCCCGGCCGACCTGCGCCAGCAGCGCCTGCGATAACTCAGGGGCATCAGAGCCAATAAACAGCAACTGCTCCAGTCCCTGCGCCCGTAATTGCTGATCCAGCTGATTAATACGCTGCCCCAGATTACCGCTCTGTTGCGCCAGCAGCTGCACAGACGGTGGTAGCACCTCCTGAGCCCAGGCCTGATCTTCAGTGCTTGCTGGCGAGGCAACCGCCACCCCAGGCCACTGTACCAACAGCGCTGAACTGATATCGAACAGGCAGCCCGCCAGGCTGCAGGCTGCATCCCGCCCAAGGTCTGTTGCCAGCCGCTGTTTACCCTGGCCGGGTAACGGACGCTTGAACATCATAACGAGTGCTGTAGTATTTTTATCCAATCGATAAATTCCTGTTATAGGCTGAGCAGAGTTAAAAAAAAGCAGTCGGTTAAGACTGCTTTTTTCTACTGAAGTTCCGCGTAATCAGATCAACTTTCGCGGAACCAGCTGGTACCTTCGCGGCTATCTTTCAGAATAACCCCCTGGCTGGCCAGTTCATCACGAATCCGGTCGGATTCGGCAAAGTCACGGGCTTTTTTCGCCTCAGCACGCTGTACGATCAGCGCTTCAATCGCGTCACCGTCCAGTTCACCCTCTTTGGCTTCACCCTGCAGAAACACTTCAGGATCCTGCTGCAGTAAACCGATCACCCCGCCAAGACGCTTCAAAACAGCCGCCAGCTGGCTCGCTTCAGCACTGCCGTCACGGCTGGCCTTATTCAGCTCGGTGACAATTTCGAACAGTACCGCAAAGGCTCTTGGCGTATTAAAGTCATCATCCATCGCCTCGAAGAAGCGAGCTTCATACTGGGCACCCAGCTCACCTTCATCCGCCGCAATCGCAACCCCGCGCAATGCCTGGTAGAAGCGTTCCAGCCCGGCACGGGCATCTTTGAGGCTATCTTCAGAATAATCAATGGCTGAGCGGTAGTGCACACTGGACAGGAAGTAACGCACAACTTCGGCGTTGTAGACCTGCAACACATCGCGAATGGTGAAGAAATTATTCAGAGACTTGGACATCTTCTCATTAGCCACCCGCACGGCACCGGCATGCATCCACAGGTTGGCGTAAGAACAGCCGTTCGCCGCTTCAGACTGAGCAATCTCGTTCTCGTGATGCGGGAATGGCAGATCCGGGCCACCGCCGTGGATATCAAAGCTGTCACCCAGACAGCATTTGGACATCGCCGAACACTCAATATGCCAGCCCGGGCGGCCTTCTCCCCAGGGGGAGGTCCAGCTCACTTCGCCTTGTTTTGCGGACTTCCACAGCACAAAGTCCATTGGGCTCTCTTTGGCAGCGTTCACTTCGACACGGGCACCGGCGCGCATATCGTCGATATTACGGTTGGTCAGCTTGCCGTAGCCGTCAAACTTTTCCACCCGGTAATACACATCGCCATTATCAGCAGCATAGGCGAAACCTTTTTCGATCAGCGTTTCAACCATACTGATAATGTCGCCGATAAAGGCGGTAGCGCGGGGCTCGATATCCGGGCGTAACACGTTCAGGCTGGCTTCGTCCTGATGCATCGCTACGATCATCCGGTCGGTCAGCTGATCAGTACTTTCACCATTTTCACCGGCACGACGGATGATTTTATCATCCACATCGGTGATATTGCGCACGTAGGTGACATCCCAGCCACGGGCACGCAGATAGCGGGTGATCACATCAAACGACACCATGACCCTGCCATGGCCGATGTGACAGAGATCATAAACAGTCACCCCACAGACGTACATTTTGATCCGGTTCGGCTCAATCGGCTGGAACGGGGCTTTCTGTTTACTCAGCGTGTCGTAAATGTGCAGCATAGTATCCGCTTCTTCTTCCTGATCTGGGTTAGCCTGGGGTCCAGGCCAACGAACGAGGCCGCATTATAAATCAAACGACGCTCAGGTTAAGGG
>JAIBDV010000045.1 GCA_024686055.1 Neptuniibacter sp. | reverse complement strand
GGCTGAAACAGTGCCTCTGTTAACGGGACGGGCAGTATCTGACTTTTGCTGGCGATCAGTTCCGGCAAGCCCGGTGGCACCTGATCAGGCAGTTTTTTTAACAGCTTACGAGCCCCTGCCAGCAGGGTGTTACGGTTGAACTGGCTGTTAAACAGCACCGTATCGGCGGCCAGCGCGGTGTAGAGATTCAGGATCTGCGGTTCGACGCTGCGGTGCTCGTGGCCGGAACGCGGGTATTCAAACTGGTTTTCATGGAAATATACCAGGCTGGGGGTCTGTGCCAGTGAGGGAATAAAGCCACGCAGGGCAGAGAGGTCGGTCATGGAGGTGGTGATCACCAAATCATAGGGCTGACTCAGGGTCTCGCGTGCGTTAAAGGCCCAACTCAGGCTGTTGCCACGTAGCCGCCAGGCGAAGAAGCGGCCGGGCAGGGTGAGAACGGTCCAGTCATATTCCGGGAACTGCGCCACCAGTGAGCGGTGCCAGTACTGGTGGCTGGCGGCATCATAGGCGGAGAGCAGCAGGATTTTCATGGGACGGGTCCGGGCAAAAAAACGGGCGGCTATTGTGGCACCGCCCGGTGGTGGATGCTATGTGGAAGATGCGTGGCTGTCAGCTCATACACTGGCCAGCGCTTTGGGGCTGGTCAGTTGCATGGCCAGTAGTAGCAGTGCGCCGACCACCATGGCGCAGGCGGCCATATAGAGGCTGGCGTTGTAGTTGCCCTGTTGCTGGGCCAGGTAACCGGCGGCTGCGGGGGCGGCGATCTGGGCCACGCTGAACGACAGGGTCAGCCGTCCCATCAGGGTAGCCGGTTTACTGGGGTAGAGCTTACCCACCATCATCAACACCAGCGCGACGATGCCGATAAAGGTGCCACCCCAGAGTAGCGCACTGCCTAGCAGGCCGATGCTGGTGGGCAGCCAGACCGGTAACATCACACTGATCAGCTGCAGGCCATAGGCCAGCATCAGGGCATGGAGAGTGCCGATGCGGTCGGCGATTCGTTCCCAGATAATCACCGAAGGGGCGGCGGTCAGGCCGACGATCAGCCAGATCATATTGCCATCCCCGGCCAGGGCCGGGATGCGTTCGACGATGGTCACCATAAAGGTGGCGCTGATCACGTAGCCGACGCCAGCGCAGCCGTAGCTGGTGACCAGCAGTAGCATCCACAGTTTATTTGGCGCACCGGTTTCGGCAACCGGGCTGGGTTTAGTACCGCTAAAGTCGGGTTTTGGCAACCAGGCCAGTGCTGGAATGGCCAGCACGGTGGCCAGTGCGGCATAGATCAGCCATTGTAACTGCCAGTGGCTGTCCCCCAGCAGCATGGCCATCATCGCGCTGACGGCGATCCCCGCGCCCATGCCGATAAAATGAATGCCCATGGCGCTTTTTTGTCGGTTATGCAACAGCCAGTGGAGGATCAGCCCGCTGCCGATAATCAGCCCGGAGGTAGCGGCAAGCCCCTGGATAAAGCGGAACAGACTCCACCACAGGAACTGGTCTGTCAGGGCCATGGCTGCAGTGCTGACGACGCCCAGTACCATGCCCACCCGGTAATACATATCTTTGCGTGCCAGCGAGGTGGTGGTGGAGGCTAGCAGCACGCCAGCCAGATAACCCAGATAGTTGATGGCGGCCAGGTTACCAGCATCGGCGTCGTTAAGGCCGGTCTGGCTCTGCAGCACGGGCAGCAGCGGGGTGTAGGCGAAGCGGGCGATACCCAGGGTGAGAATCAGGCTGCAGATCCCGGCGAACAGAACTTTAAGGCGGTCGGTAGCGGTCACAGTTGGCACAGGTCACTCCTTTTACTTTGGCTGGGTTTAACTTAAGGTAGTGAAACGTTCTTTACTAATGAATGTTAGTGGAGAAACCTATCTGTAAAGGAGATTGATATGGAGTTGCTGGCGTTACGCACCTTTTGTGCGGTGGTGGATGAGGGGGGGATTGCGGCGGCTTCGCGCCAGCTACATACAGTGCAGTCCAACGTCACCACCCGGATTCAGCGGCTGGAAGAGGAGCTGGAAACCGGGCTGTTTTTCCGCCAGGGCCGTGGGCTGGTGATGACCCCGGCAGGGCGGGTGTTGTATGAACACGCCCAGCAGATTCTGCAGCTCAGCCGTCAGGCGCGTAGTGCGGTGCAGCAGGCGGGCGGGGCGACCGGTGAGCTGCGTATTGGCAGCATGGAATCGTTTGCGGCGGTTCGGTTGCCGGTGGCACTGCAGCGGCTGCGCCAGGATTTCCCGCAGTTACGCCCGACGGTTGAAACCGGCACCTCGGGTGAACTGGTGGAGGCTGTTTTAGCGCATAAACTGGACTGTGCCTTTGTCGGCGGTGAAATCGAACATCCCGAGCTGGTGTCCTGCACGGTGCTGGTGGAAGGGCTGCTGGAAGTCAGCTGTGCCCAGGGCGGCGATGAGCAGACGCTGATCATGTTTCGCGATGGCTGCGCCTATCGAGCCCGCGCTGAAGCCTGGATGCGGGCGCAGAAACGACCAGATTTTAAGGTGATGGAGCTGGGGACGCTGGAGGGGATTCTGGGCTGTGTCGCGGTGGGGATGGGTATCACCCTGATGCCAGCAGCGGTAGTCAATCAGTCCTGCTATGCCAGCCAGCTGGCGCGCCGGGCGGTGCCGGAGCCATTGGGCCAGGTACCTACCCAGCTGGTGTACCACCGCAGTGCTGCCGGGCTGGCCAGCCTGGCGAGCTTGCAGGGGGCGTTTGCGGGTCTGACACAGTCTGAATCAGCTGCCTGAACCGCTGGCTTTGTCGAGGCTAAACTGGCAACAGCTGCTTTTCCATCCGCAGGTTGGTGAGGACAACCCCGCCGCGTTCATGGCGGTTTTTCTGCAAGCCAACAAAACCCATACGGCGAAACAGGGGTTCAGCGGTCAGGCTGACATCCACCTGCAAGCGTGGCAGGCGGGCGATCAGGGCCTGGTTGAGTACCGATTGCAGCAGGATGCTACCCACGCCCTGGCGGGCAAAGTCCGGGTGAACATAGAGGCAGTCGATATAGGCCTCATCCATGATCAGCTCGACAAACCCGGCAATGTCACCGTTTATCACGGCCACTGTGGGGGTGGTGCCCGCCAGCCGCTGCTGCCAGAAGGCCAGGTCAAGGCTGGGATGCGCCCATTGTTGACGTTGTTCCTGGCTGTAATCGGCATCAGCCAGCTGGTTAATCGCCGCGTGAAACAGGGCATGAATGGCAGGACTGTCTTCGGGCTGCCAGGGTCGTAACCTGATCTCCATGTTTACTCTCCTTCGCTTATTGCCTGTGCCGTCTGTTGCAGAATATCGGCCAGCCGCTGAGTGCCGGGGCCGCAGAATTCGCCACGGGGCAGGACCATGCTCAGCTGAACATTGCGCGCACTGCCCTGAGATATCGGCAGGATTTGCAGTTGCTGTTGTTGCAGTGGTTGCTGAATTTTCAGCAGCGGATACCAGGCGTATCCCAACCCCTGGCAGGCGGCGCGGATGGAAGCGTCCATCGTGCTGAAGGTCCAGCGCTGGTCGGCTTTGAGCCAGCCGGCGTCTATATCTCGTGGGCCGGAATCACGTACCACCAGCTGGCGGTGGCGGCGCAGATCTGCCGGGGACAGGGCATGGCTCAGCTGATGCAGTGGGTGGTCGGGGTGGGCGACGGCAGCAAACTCAAGCTGTAGCAGCGGGGTGGCCAGATATCCGCTGGGGTAGACCCCGGCCAGTACCAGGTCAGCTTCGCGCTCCAGAATGGCCTTTTCACTTCCACTGAGCACCGTTTCCATCAGCTGGACCCGGATCAGGGGGGCTTCCTCGGCAAAGGTTGCCAGCGCGCACAGGACCAGTTCGTCGGGCACGATGGTGTCAATGGCCAGCCGGATTTCTGCTTCCATGCCCTTGGCCAGTTGCTGCGCCAGCTGCTCGGTCTGGGCGGCTTCCTCTACCAGTGCCTGGGCGCGGCGATACAATGCGACGCCCGCATGGGTCAGCACGGCTTTGCGTCCTGCCAGCTCAAAGATCTGCAGCGACAGCAGGCTCTCCATCTTCTGAATGGCGTAGCTGACGGCAGACTGACTTTTGTTTAGCTGCTCAGCCGCCTGGGCATAACCGCCAGCATCGACGACAGCGAGCAGAGCCTGCCACTGTTCAAGGGTGATTCTGGGTTTCATCAGGTGAGTTCCTGTGGTCTGACAGAGCCGGTTTTATTTTATCTATGATGGTTGTTCCTATCTAAAATTCTGATTGTACCGTGCTGATTTTTGCGCTTTTTAATCAGTCTGGTCGATATAATAATAGATACATCGAATTAATTCAGCGTTCTGGAGACGTATCATGGCGACCCTTTTACATATCAAAAGCAGTATTTTCGGTGACGCTGGTCAGTCGGCGCAACTGGCGGCGCGTTATGTTGATCAGTGGCAGCAGAAGAATCCAGTGGGTGAGCTGGTGGTTCGGGATATTATTGCTGACCCTGTGCCGCACCTGGATGCTGAGCGAATGCAGGCACTGGGCTCCGATGCTGGTACGCGTACTGCGGCGCAGGAGGCGATTGTGGGTTATGCCGATACACTGCTGGCGGAGGTAAAAGCGGCGGATCAGATTGTCATCGGGGTGCCGTTGTATAACTTTGGTGTACCCAGCCAGCTGAAACCATGGCTGGACCACCTGGCCCGTGCCGGGGTGACATTTAACTACACGGAAAATGGTCCGGTCGGGCTGATTGAAGGCAAGAAAGTTGTACTGCTGGCGACCCGTGGCGGCATGTACCGCGACCAGGGGGCTGATTATCAGATTCCGTTTATGCGCCAGTTCCTGGGCTTTATTGGCCTGACCGATGTTGAAGTGGTTTACGCCGAAGGCCTGGCCATGGGTGACCACGCTGAGCAGTCACTGAACCAGGCGCGCGGCGAGCTGGACCAGCTGGTCGCGGCACTCTGATCTCAGTGACCCGCTGAGTGCTTAATCGGTCTGTTCTACGGCCAGTAAACGCTGTTTCATCGTCAGCCCGGAGGCAAAGCCAGTCAGCTGGCCGGTTTTGCCCAGCACCCGGTGACAGGGGATCACAATCGACAGTGGATTGCGGCCAATCGCCGCGCCGACCGCACGAGCGGCGGTCGGCTTGCCCAGTTGCTGGGCCAGTGCGCCGTAGCTGGTGTGTGCCCCAAATGGAATCTGCTGTAACGCCTGCCATACCCGCTGCTGAAAGTCGGTCCCGACCGGCGCCAGCGGCAATTCAAATACCTGCCGTTTAGCCTCTGCATACTCGTCCAGTTGCTGCGCCAGCTGGCTGAACAGCGGCTGCTGATCAGCTCGCTGCCAGTGTTGCGGGTCCGGGGCGTGTTTCTGACCCGGAAACCAGATATTGCGCAGGGCACCGGCGTCACTGCTGGCCAGTGTTAGGCCGAACGGTGATATAAATTCGGTGTAAAAAATTTCACTCATGAAGCTTCATCCTGTGCTGTAGTGTCAGTTGCGCCGTGCCACAGGTGCATCACGGCATAGGCCCGCCATGGACGCCAGTGCTCAGCGCGAGCCAGAATCTCTTTGCGTCGCTTTGTCCCCAGGGCTTTGATCACCCCCAGATCGGTATCCGGAAAAGCATCCGGCCAGGCCAGTGCCCGCATGGCGATGTATTGGGCTGTCCAGGGGCCAATGCCGGGTAACGCCTGCAGTTGCGCCAGTGTTTGCTCAACAGGGGCCAGTGGACTGAGCTGAATGGAACCGGTGTCGACCGCCTGGGCCAGCGCGATAATTGCCGTGCCACGCTGGCGGATAATGCCCAGCTCGGCCAGTTGCGCAGGCTGCAGGCTGGCGATTCGGGCGGGCTGGGGAAAACAGCAGTGCAGCTCAGGCCAGGGTGTTGCCAATGGCTGGCCAAATTGTGCTGCCAGACGTCCGGCCAGGGTATGGGCGGCTTTAACGGTGATCTGCTGGCCCAGAATCGCTCGCACTGCCATCTCAAAACCATCAAAACAGCTGGGCAAGCGTAACCCTGGTCGGGCCTGGGCCAGCGGGCCCAGCTGGTTGATAATGGGTTGCGGATCGCAGTCCAGATCAAACAGCTGGCGTACCTGTTGCTGCAGGGCAGGTAGCACTGGGTTGAGGTTTTCACTGCAGGTCAGCACCAGCCGATGTCGTTCGGGCTCGGGCTTAGTACATATCCAGCCCTGAATCAGGCCATCCGGGCCCGGCCAGCTGAGTGTGCGGCGGTAACATTGGGCATCCACCTGTTCAACACCGGCAATGCTGCGCTGCTGCAGAAAAGCCAGCAGGGCAGGCCAGTCACAGGGGGGCCGGTAACTCAGATACAGCCGGGCCTGGGCGGTGGGTGCTGATGCGCTGCGGGCAGACTGGCGTAGCTGGCTCGGCGTCAGCCGGTAATGCTGCTGGAACAGGCTGTTAAACCGGCGATTGCTGCCAAAGCCACTGAGGGCTGCCACTTCGGCCATTGGTAACGGAGTGTCAGTGAGCAGCTGTTTGGCCTGCAGCAGTTTCTGGCTTTGCACATACTGCGATGGTGATACGCCGTAGTACTGGTCAAACAGCCGACGTAAATGACGGTCACTAATACCCAGCCGGGCAGCCAGCTGGGCCAGGCTGTGCTGGTGTAAAAAACCATGGCTTATTAACCGGCAGGCCTGGCTGAGAAGCTGGTCGGGGATCTCCAAGGTAGACAGACCTGGTGCCAGCTCCGGTCGACAGCGCAGGCAGGGGCGATACCCGGCCTGTTCAGCGGCGGCCGCATGCTGGTAAAAGCGGCAGTTTTCCCGCTTGGGAGTACGTGCAGGGCAGACCGGGCGGCAGTAGATGCCAGTGCTGCTGACAGCCACAAAAAAGCGGCCATCAAAACGGCGGTCGTGGCTGCAAAGCGCCTGGTAGCAGTGGTCGGGATCCAGTGTATTCATAGCGCCACTATACCTGTGTACAGGCAGCGTGGCGCGTCAGAATCGGACCTGGACATTGCCAGGGCTGGGGTCAGGTGAAGGGGTTGGTAAAGCCGTCTTCGGCGCCAGCCGGTTTGAGCCGGGGGTGGGCCATCATATGCTGTTGCAGCTGGCGTAACCGGGTATCAGGGATGTCGATCAGCAGCAGATGCTGGCCCCGTTTCAGGGCGGGCATAAACCGTTTCAGGCGGTGGTTAAGCGTCTGGAAGCCCAGAAATCCCCCTTCCCAGCTGCAAAACAGAGTGATTAACAGGGCCAGCAGGATGAAGGGGCCAGTACCAATCTGCGCCAGTAGCCCGCTGAGCCAGACGGTCAGCAACAGGGTTGCACTGAGCGCCAGCCCGACCAGCAGGCCACGGCCTGCGTAGTCCAGGGTATCAAAGCGCAGCAGTGAGGGCACGTTGTGAAGGTGGTGCTGTTCAACACCGGCATCGTCCCGGCTGAGGATATGGATACTGTGGTGGGTAAAGCCGTCCTGCTCCAGTTCCTGCTCTATCGATTCCAGTTCGTCCAGGTCATCACAGAGATAGTAGTAGCGTCGCATGGAAGAGTCTCCACTGGTTCAAGCAGCCCTTATACGGGGCTGCGTTGATAATGGATCACTGGTTGCTGCTATTGCTGTGCTCAGGTAAGCAGTAGCGCCCGGTGGGGCTGCTGCTCGGCCAGCAATGCTTCCATCTCATGGGCTGGTACCGGGCGGGAGAAGTAATAACCCTGATAGATATCACAGCCATAGGCGCGCAGGCAGGTGAGGTGGGCTTCGGTTTCAGCGCCCTCGGCCACTACCTTGAGATTGAGGCTTTTGGCCATGGAAATAATGGTGTTACAGATCATGGCGTCGTCCTGGTCAACATCAATTTCACTGACAAAAGAACGGTCGATCTTGAGTTTATCCAGCGGGAAGCGTTTGAGGTAACTCAGGCTGGAGTAACCGGTACCAAAGTCATCAATGCTGAGTTGTATCCCCAGATCATGCAGGGTGGTGAGCTTTTCGATAGTTTCATCGACATTGCGCATGATGGAGCTTTCGGTAATTTCGAGGTCGAGCCAGTGCGGGGCCAGCTGGCTCTCTTTGAGCACGCTGGCGACCTGGTGGAGAAAGTCATCAGACTGGATTTGTAATGCGGACAGGTTTACCGACATGCTGATCAGCGGCAGGCCTTGCTGTTGCCAGCGGCGGGCAGTGCGGCAGGCTTCCAGCATAACCCAGTGGCCTAGCTCCAGGATCTGGCCGGTTTCTTCAGCCAATGGAATAAAGTCCATCGGCGAAATCATGCCTTTTTCCGGGTGTTGCCAGCGGATCAGCGCTTCAACGCCAATAATCTTGCCGGTCACCAGGTTCACCTGAGGCTGATAATACAGTTCGAACTGTTGTTCTCTGATCGCCTGATGCAGAGCATGCTCCAGGGTGATGCGCTCGGACACGCTGGCGTTCATCTGCTGATCAAAGAACTGATAGCAGTTACGGCCTTTCTCTTTGGCGTGATACATGGCGGCATCGGCATTTTTCAGCAGAGAGCGGGGCTCGGTGCCATCCTGAGGGAAAACTGAAACGCCGATACTGAGGGTGACGATCAGCTCCTGTAACCCCAGCTGCATTTCCTGACGAAACTTATCGCGAATTTTCTCCACCACCAGTTCGATGTGCTGCAGTGAATTCAGGTGATTAAGGATGATGACGAACTCATCGCCACCCAGCCGGGAAACAATGTCGGTGGAGCGAATACACTGTTTGAAGCGACTGGCGGCATGCTTGAGCAGCTGGTCACCCTCCTGATGGCCCAGGCTGTCGTTGATAGTTTTAAAGCGATCCAGGTCGATAAACAGCACGGCAACAAATTCGCCGGTGCGCTCGGCCTGCTGGAGTGCAGCCATCATCCGTTCTTCCAGCATACTGCGGTTGGGCAGGCCAGTAAGAGGGTCGTGATGCGCCAGGTGGCGAATACGCTCCTCGGCGATACGACGATCGGCGATCTCCTGGTGCAGCTCGGTCATGGCCCCGTAAAGCTCACGGGTACGTTCGTCGACCCGTTGTTCTAAGGTTTGGCGGGCATCGTTAAGGGCGATCTCAGCCTGTTTACGGCGGGTGATATCCATCGCAATCCAGATGGTTCCGGCGGACAGGTCATCCGGGTTGATCGCTTTGGCACGTAATTCGGCCCAAAGTTCGCTGCCGTCGCGGTGGCGCAAAATTTCTTCGGCCTCATACACCAGGCCTCGTTTCATCCGGCGGTAACCATCCCTGCCAATACGGCCGTAATCATAGCTATTACGATGCAGACGCTGACTGCCGGTGCCAATCAGTTCGTCAGGCTGGTAACCGAAGATTTCGGCGAATTTCTGATTACAGCGGGTGATGACCCGATCTTGCAGGAAACTGATGCCGATGGTGGCATGTTCGAGGATCAGCCGCTGCTCGTTCATCACTTGTTGCAGGGTTTGTTCGGCGCGCACTTCATCATCAATATCGTGAATGATCCAGATGAAGCCCTGCTCTGGCTGGCCTGGAGTGATCATTTTGCCATGGATATTACACCAGACCAGGCTATTGTCTTTACGGCGCATTTCCAGTCGCTTGGTATAGGCCTTTCCCTCGTTGAGCAGAGGGTAGGCTTGCTGGCCAACGGCGGCGAACACCTCGGCACTTTCATACACTTCAACTCCCAGCTTGCCGATCAGCTCGGCCAGTGGATAGCCGAAAATGTCAGCAAAACGGTGGTTGCAGCGAATGATCCGTCGTTCGCGTATCAGCGCGATGCCGACACCTGCATGTTCCTGAATGACCTGCTGTTCACGTAAAACGCTGTCGATGACATCGTAATTAGTCAGGTACTGGTACAGGTCATGCTCGGTCATTTCTATCTGGGAAAGCGGAGGCGATGACAGGTGTAGCTGGATTGAATGCCAGCGAGGCCCCATGCGGGTGTGCACCATGGCATCGCCGTTAAAGTGCCCGTGCAGGTGAAGCTGTTGCCAGATATGAGTGGCGCAGGTGGGATCGACAAAATGATCGGCAAAGCACTGTTCCTCGCCAGGGAACAGTCTGCGGCTATTTTTACTGCGACACAGCAGTTGTCCGGTGCTGCTGTAGTGGCTGCTGAGTTCATTGGTACGCTGAATAGAAGGAATGCTGTCGGGTTGCTGCTCAATCAGCCACAGATCGGCGGCGGTGCGGTGTGCTCTGCACTCGATGATGCGCCCGGCCAGCTGGAAGGACAGTCGTACGATAGCCGCATCATTGCTGGTTTCTGCCCGCAAGGCGTCTGTCAGCGCGGTAGTATCTGCCTGCATCAGCGCAACCTGGCTGGTGCAACCCCACAGGTTGAGTGCAGCGGGACTTCCCCATAGAATGCACTGGCTGTCGGCCTGATACTGCCAGATGGCCACTGTCGTCGAGTCCAGCACGGTGGCTGAACGGGCATTTTTGATTTTGTTTTTGCCCATGATATCGGTGTTATCTCTCAGTCCGTTGATTGGCAAGACGGTAACAGGGCTGCCTTGCCGGCTGTAATTTTTTATAATCGCCCAATCCTATCTATCGTCCGCACAAGTGAATACTTTGAATAACGACTTTGAAAATCGCTTTGGCGGAACCCGCCGTCTGTATGGTAACAACGTTGTTGAGCTGTATCGCCACGCCCATATCTGTGTTGTAGGTATCGGTGGTGTCGGCTCCTGGGTGGCTGAAGCGCTGGCGCGCTCTGCCATTGGTCAGATCACGCTGATCGACCTGGATGACCTCTGTGTTACCAATACCAACCGTCAGATCCATGCGCTGGCCGACACGGTCGGGCAAAGCAAAGTTCAGGTGATGGCGCAACGTATTCAGAGCATTAACCCGGAATGTGTTGTGCATGAAGTTGAAGACTTTATCACCATGGACAACATTGCGCAGTTGATCTCAGACCAGTTTGACTACGTTATTGATGCAATTGATAGCGTAAAGGAAAAGGCCGGGCTTATTGCATTCTGCAATCGTCGTAAAATTCCAATTATTACGGTGGGTGGCGCGGGCGGGCAAACGGACCCGACTCAGGTGCAGGTGGCCGACCTGAACCGTACCCAGCATGACCCATTGGCAGCCAATGTACGGGCTACGCTACGCCGTCATCATGGTTTTACGCGCAGTGTCCGTCGCTTTGCGATTGACTGTGTGTATTCACCGGAGCAGCTGGTGTATCCGCAGCCGGATGGTTCTGTGTGTGCGACCAAAACTCTGCAGGGTGGTAATACCCGGCTCGATTGTGCAGGCGGCTTTGGTGCTTCCGTGTGCGTGACGGCAACCTTTGGCTTTGTGGCGGTGTCGCGGGTGCTGAAGAAAATGGTCGAACGCGCGAAACGCCAGGGCCTGCTGGAGTAACAGCGACCAGATGAGTCGTCATCCGGTGTCGTGGGTGTGAGACCCGTTAGCGCCGGTTGATTTCACGCATCAGGCCGGAGATATCGAGCCCCTGCATGGATGCCAGTGCCTGAATATCGTTACTGTTACGCGGTGGGGCAGCCATCAGCTTGCGCGCGCGGGCTTCTTTCTCTGCAATCATTTTTTGCATAGCCTGCTCAACCTGTTCAAGTTGCGGCAGGCTGAGTGACATAAGCCAGTCCGTTGTTGCGTCTGTATACATCATAAGAGCCGGATAGATTCGTGATAAAGAAAGTAGGGGTAGTTTAGCAGCTGTTCCAGATATTAAGGGTACATCTATTCTGTTATGTCTGTATTTTTATTAAGTCAGTATTCCTTGCTGGTCGCTGGTGCATACATCGAAGCATATGCATGTTTAATGTGTGCGACATGCATCATGGTGCTTCACTTTATATAGCGCATTGATCCGGGTCTGTATTTATATAGAACCAGTGGTTAACTGGCCGACTATCAAACAGGGCAGGTATCCGTTGTCATGGCGCTATGTGGCTTTTCTGGGTGCATCTGTCACGGTAGTGCAGTCGCCTTGTCGCAAGGGTGTTCGCTTACTTATTGTTTTTTCGGAAGGAAAACCCCAGCTAAGCCTGATACAGGCACTCTCTTTTGAGCTGATAATACAGAGTTCTTTTGTCGGGTAACCACCGTATTCAAACAGTGAGCAAACACTTGCATTGAACATAAAATTCCGTATCCTTTGTGGTGTTCGCGGGTATCGTATAGTGGTTATTACCCGAGCTTCCCAAGCTCGTGACGCGGGTTCGATTCCCGCTACCCGCTCCAGAACGCCATGTTATTTCCAGTTTACAGATAATCCATTTACAAATTTAAAACTTTGCATTCTGAGTGCGGGCTGTCTGCGCGTTGCTACCTGCTGGTAAAGGATATTTGCGCCTTCCGGCTATGCAAT
>JAIBDV010000078.1 GCA_024686055.1 Neptuniibacter sp. | reverse complement strand
GCCAAAGCGTCGCGCCAGTTCATCCAGTACCACCTGCGGAGATTCTCCGAGGTGAGACAACATCACCAGGCTATGGAACCAGAGGTCCGCCGTCTCATAAATGACATCCTTGTTATCACCACTGCTCTGCGCATCTTTTGCGGCCAGAATGGTTTCAGTGGCTTCTTCGCCCACCTTTTCAAGAATCTTATTCAGGCCTTTGGCGTGCAGACTGGCAACATAGGAAGAATCAGCGCCGGCCTGACGGCGCTGTTCCAGAATTGTACCCAGTTCGGTTAATACTTCACTCATAGCGACTCTTCACATTTCTCAGTCAGATCACTGGTTGTAGATACTGGCGGGATCTTTAATAACCGGATCAACCGCAACCCACTTCCCATCTTTATACACCCGATAGAAGCAACTTTCGCGTCCGGTGTGGCAAGCGATACCCCCTAACTGCTCAACAGTCATGGTGATAACATCGGCATCACAGTCCAGCCGTAACTCATGCAGGGTCTGCACATGACCGGACTCTTCACCTTTGCGCCACAGTTTTTTGCGGGAGCGGGACCAGTAAATCGCCCGCTGTTCCTGAACGGTCAGCTGTAAAGCCTCCCGGTTCATCCATGCAACCATCAGCACTTTACCGGTTTTATGATCCAGCGCGATGGCCGGGATCAATCCATCGTCATTCCACTTCAGTTCTTCAAGCCAATCTGCAGACATAACGTCAACTCAGTCTCTACACATTTAGAAAACCAGGCCTGCCGGTCGCCCTCGGCGACAGCAGTCCCTTACAGCATACCACTGTCTACTTACGCAACAGCAACCAGCTGCCAGCCGCGATCGCCAGCCAGCTGACGGCAGGCAGCTCCGCCGCCCACTGCGCCCACTGTGGCTGTGCAGACACCAGCACCGCAGCAATCAGCAGTAAGCCAGCCCAGCGGCGACGCTCCTGTTTGCGCTGAACCCTGCCGGTAGCCTCTGCATACGCTTGCAGGTCGCGCGCGCGGGTCTGATCAAGCTTGCGCAGCTGACCCAGAGCGTCGTACACCAGTTGCGGCAAATGAGGAAGTTTATCCAGCCAGTCCGGTGCCTGCTGTTTGATCGCACGATAGACGCCCTTCGGCCCCATGCGCTCTTTCATCCAGTTTTCCAGGAACGGCTTACCCGTTTGCCACAGGTCCAGCTCAGGGTAAAGCTGACGCCCCAGCCCCTCGATATTAAGCAACGTTTTCTGCAATAAAACCAGCTGAGGCTGTACTTCCATATTGAACCGTCGGGCGGTCTGGAACAGCCCCAGCAGCACCTGGCCAAATGAAATATCTTTCAGCGGCTTCTCAAAAATCGGCTCACAGACACTGCGAATTGCCGTCTCGAAGGCATCAACATTAGTATCCGGCGGCACCCAGCCAGAATCCACATGTAACTGCGCCACCTGACGGTAGTCACGCTGGAAGAAAGCAAGAAAGTTACGCGCCAGATAGCTCTGATCTTCAGCGGTCAGAGAGCCCACGATACCGAAGTCGATAGCGATGTATTGTGGATCCGCCGGGTTATCCAGTGAGACAAAAATATTGCCGGGGTGCATATCAGCATGGAAAAAACTGTCGCGGAACACCTGGGTAAAGAAGATTTCAACGCCGCGTTCGGCCAGCAGTTTGAAGTCCGTATTCTGTTCTTTCAGGCGCTCAATCTCAGCCACCGGAATACCATGAATCCGTTCCATAACCAGAACATTCTGGCGGGTATAGTCCCAGTAGATTTCAGGCACATAGAGAATAGGAGAATCGGCAAAGTTGCGTCTTAACTGAGAGCCGTTGGCCGCCTCTTTACGCAAGTCCAGCTCGTCGAAGATGGTCTGTTCATATTCTCTAACTACGTCCACTGGGCGCAGCCGCTTGCCATCCTGCCACAAGGCTTCTACCACCCGCGCCAGTGAGTACAACAACGCCACATCTTTACGGATGGTACGGTCGATACCCGGGCGGATAACTTTCACCACCACTTCCCGGCCATCTTTCAGCACGGCCGGGTGCACCTGGGCCACCGAGGCTGACGCGATCGGACTCACATCGAAGCGATCAAACAGCTCACTGACCGGACTTTCCAGGGCCGCCTCAATCAGTGACTGCGCCAGCGCCCCTTCAAACGGCGGCACTCGGTCCTGCAGTTTTTTCAGTTCTTCGGCAATGTCATCTGGCAGCAGATCACGGCGGGTAGAGAGCATCTGGCCAAACTTGATGAATACCGGGCCAAGCGCTTCAAACGCCAGCCGCAGCCGCTCCGCCCTGGGTTTTGTCGCGGGCACAAAAAAACGCCACGGCAGTAACAGCAGAAGTAAACGCAGGTACCAGGGTAATGGCAGTTGCAGGAAAAAGGTATCCAGTCGGTAACGGATTGCTACCCGACTGATCGTCAGAAGGCGTGATAGTCGTCGCACGTAAACCACTCTAATTCGTGTGCTAAAAACAGCGGGGCTCGATTATGACGGATTATCCGGCCACTGTCTGGTTTCTTCCATTCTGTTTCGCACGGTAGAGTGCCTTATCTGCTCGGGCAAACAGCTTGTCCAGATCATCGGAGGCCTTGATCTGGGTAACACCGAATGACATGGTGACATTCACCGGCTTACCGTAAAAATTGAATGGACTACTTGCAATAGACTTACGCAATTTTTCCATCGCCTGTACAGCGGCAGCCACTTCAGTCCCCGGCATAATAATGACAAACTCTTCACCACCGTAACGAGAAAGCATATCGCTGTTACGGCTCTGCTTGTGCAGAATTTTACCCACCAGACGCAGCACTTTATCGCCGGCCAGATGGCCGTAGCTGTCATTAATGTTTTTGAAGTGATCCAGGTCTGCCACAGCAAGACTAAACCCCTGTTGATAGCGGCTCCAGCGCTCCAGCTCATGGGCAATATGTTCATCATAAGCCGCCCGGTTAGGTAACCCGGTCAAAGGATCGGTACGCGCGCGGTGCCGCTCCTCTTCCATGTGCACTTTAACCTTTTCCGTTTCCTGCTCCATCTGCTCAACTTTATCGATCAGAGAACCATAACGGCGCTGAAGGTGGTTATCGCGCTGCTCTTCCTGCTTACGCAGATCATCCATAGCCTTGACAATGCCGACCAGCTGTTCAGATACGGCATGTTTCAGATCCCCCAGATCATGAGTACCGCTGACTGTTGCCGACAAGCGGCGCACATCAGAGCGAACCTGGCTTTCCAGCGCCAGCTGGCTGGCACCGGCCTGATGCTCTTCACGCTGGTTTTCCGATAAGAAGTGCTGTACTTCGGTCAGCTTGGCGCTGAGTGTACGCAGGTAAACCTCAAATTCTTCACTGTTATCACTGCAGGCCGCTTTAACCAGCCCGCGGACACCATTCAATACCGCAGGTAACTGATTCAGAGACAGGCCTTTCTCAACCTGCTCACCAACCTGATGCAACTGGCGACGGGCACTCATTGGCACCGTCAGGCTTTCCAGTACCCCCAGCACCTCAACACTGATGCGCTGCAGTAACAGGTCACTGTCGCCTTCCAGCGCTTCATTACTGAGTTCGCTGGATGCTGCCGGATGACTACTGGCCAGATCCATCATCGGTTGCTGAAAATCAATCATGTCCGTCAGCAGTTCGGGGAGCTGCCAGGTCTGCTCAACAGCATCATGGCCCCGCTGTTCAAACTCAAGCAGGGCTTCGGCGGTCGCTTTGTCACTGACCTGGCGGAGTTGTTGCAGCCAGCTCAGAATAGAACTGAGCATCGACTTGGCCCGTTTTTCGCGCTGGTTATCCAGCAAACGGATTTTATGCTGAATACTTTCACTCAACGGCTTCAGATCATTGAGCTGTGAGCCCTGTAACGTACTGCGCAGAGTTAACAGGTCCTGATCAAGCAAAGCGTCCTTCCCTTTTAAAGGGATCGTCATCGCCGCCAGCAAGTGCTTGAGCTGACCTTCCGCCTGCTGAGCACGCAGCTGAGATTGCTCCAGCTCCATGGCTACAGCGCGATATTTCCTTTTCCAGGTATCCTGCTCGCTCAAAACTAACCCCTGTCGACTCAAATCTGTATCGGTGCTGACCTCAGCCAGACTGCCAATGTTAAGCCATGGCTGCGCTGTACTCTAGCTCGATTTCCTGTCAATCGACCATTTCATCATTTAGCAGGAGGGGCGCTTTGAATTCAACAGCACCCGCCCACAACTGTCAGGTAAAAAAAACCACCCTGGTGGGTGGCTTAGATATCCGCAAAACTCAGCTTACTGCGTTGCACTCTGGCGCTCTTTCTCCACCAGATAATTCACCACATCCAGCATTTTATCCTGACCACCCGCCATATGGCCGGTAATACGGTACTTACCATTCACCACCATGGTCGGCACACCTTCTACGCCATAGCTACGGACTTTAGAGTCACCCTGCTTCAGTTTGGAGCTGACCGCAAACGAGTTGAAGTACTTGTTGAACTTACCGGCATCAACACCCAGATTGCCGTAAAACTCCACCAGATCGTCCTGGTTACTGAATCGACGACGCTCAACATGCACCGCGTTAAACGTGGCCTTGTGAGTTTTATCCAGTGTTTTCATCAGTTCAGAGGTGTAATACGCACGGGCCATCGGCTCCCAGCTACGGCCGAAAACCACGGGAATACGCTTAAAGTCGACATCCGTCGCGGCTTTTTTCTGCCAGGACTCAAGGGCAGGTTCAAAGCTGTTGCAGTGCGGGCAGGGATAGCCAAACAGCTCGACCACCTCGACCTTACTGCCATCCTGGGTGCGTACTGCCGTATCCAGCACCTGATAATGCTTACCCGCTTCAAACACTTCGGCAGCCTGCAGTGATAGCGGCATCATCAATGCCAGCCCGAACAGCATCGTTTTATTTAGCATAATTCCGATCTCCATTAGATAAGGGCCCAGGGACAGGGTTAGCAAGCAGCTATGCCCTCGCCAACGGCTCAACGCGCTCTGCGCTTATTACCTGAATCTATTGCCTGACGCCTGAATAACGACTGATTTTACGTGAACCGGCCACAAAAAAAGGCAGCCAGGGCTGCCTTTTTTATTACCATCGCATTAACAATAGAGGATCTGCTTAATGCAGGCCCTGCACGTAGGCGGCAACGGCTTTGATTTCTGCATCGCTCATCTTGCCAGCGATATCACGCATCATGTTACCAGGATCGTTAGCACGATCGCCCGTGCGGAATTTCTTCAGCTGGGACTCAACGTACGCAGCGTGCTGGCCGCTCAGCGCAGGGAAACCGGCAGAGCCGTTACCCAGGCCATTTGGCGAGTGACATGCAGTACAGGCTGCGATGCCTTTAGACGCCACACCGGTACGGTACAGTGTCTGGCCAGCTTCGAGCTGATCTTTTGGCACCTGGCCCAGCACAACGTTCTGCTTGGCGAAGTAGGCAGCGATATCTGCCAGATCCTGATCATTGAAGCCATTCAGCAGGCCGGTCATTTCAACGACTGGACGCGTATTGGCTTTGATCTCTTTCAGCTGTTTGAGCAGGTACTTCTCATTCTGGCCGGCCAGTTTAGGGAAGTTCGCCAGAGCGCTGTTGCCATCAGCTCCGTGACATGCAGCACACACTGCAATTTTTGCTTTTCCATCGGCAGCATTGCCTGCCGCCTGTGCAACACCAGTAATCCCAATGGATACCAGCAGGCTGATCAGTAATTTATTCATCGACAAACCCAGACTCTTGCTTCAGTAGTTTTGCATTGATTTTCACAGGTGTCCGTGCGGATCTAGCGTGAAAACCGACTATTCCTCACCTCCTGCGACTAGAGCAAAACCCTGTTCACAGGTAAAATTTGGCGGCATTATAACCTGATATCCACTTAAACTGGAACGATATTAACCTATTCCAGCGCGCGGCAGCCTTAGACCTATGTCAATGAACGAAGCAACAATTCACTACAATCAGGCACGCTTTAACAAGAGTGCAGCCAAATTACAGCAGTGTCCGACGGATGTTGGCGCGGAAGTTGCCTTCGCCGGTCGCTCCAACGCAGGCAAATCCAGCGCCATCAACACACTGACCAACCAGACCAAACTGGCCCGGATTTCCAAGACACCCGGACGCACTCAGCTGATCAATTTCTTTGATCTGAATGTTGAAGGCACTCGCATTGTCGATCTGCCCGGTTACGGTTTTGCCAAAGTTTCACTGGAGATGAAAGAACACTGGCAACGCCACCTGGATGACTACCTGCAGAACCGCCAGTGCTTACGCGGCGTGGTGCTGGTAATGGACATCCGTCACCCGATGAAAGAGTTCGACCAGATGATGATCAGCTGGTGTCAGCAGACCGGCATGCCTTTGCATGTCCTGATGACCAAAGCTGACAAACTGAAAAAAGGCCCGGCCCAGAGCACCGTGCTCAAACTGCGCAAGCAGCTGACGGAGATTCTGGGTGATCAGGTCACGGTGCAGAAATTCTCGTCATTAAAGAAAGATGGCGTTGACCAGCTCCAGCTACGCCTGAACGACTGGCTACTGGCAGAACTGGACGACGAAGCGTTCGATGAAGATGAGTTTGATGGGGGCGAAGCCGGAGAGGACTAACCCGGCCCGCAACTAAATCAGCCAAAAAGAAGCCCGGCATCCAGGAAGGGGAACAAGGGAATGCCGAGCTTCAACGCATGCTTATTATGAAGAGCACCGAGGCCGTACCACAAATTACACAACACCGGCGCTCTTAACATCCGATAACCGGGTTCAGACTAAGTTCCGTACCCGGTCGTTGTTTTTTATTCATGCAGGGCAATCAGTGCGCCTGCTCCCAGTTATCTCCCACGCCCGCTTCCACCAGCAACGGCACCGCCAGCTCGGTTGCAGCAGACATCTGCCCCTTCACCGCCTCAATAAAATCAGCGACCTGCACCTCAGGCACCTCAAACACCAGTTCATCGTGGACCTGCATAATCATCCGTACGTCGGGGTAGGCTACCGGTAACCAGTCTGCCACCCGGATCATCGCCAGCTTGATAATATCCGCTGCCGTGCCCTGCATCGGCGCGTTAATCGCCGTACGCTCTGCTGCCTGACGGCGCATGGCATTGCTGGACTTAATCTCCGGCAGGTAGAGCCGTCGGCCCAGCAGGGTTTCCACGAAACCCTCTTCCGCTGCCTTCAATCGAATTTCATCCATGTAACGCTGTACACCCGGGTAGGTCTCGAAGTAATGCTCGATGTACTGACCGGCTTCATTACGACCAATGCCCAGCTGCTTCGCCAGGCCAAAGGCCGACATACCGTAGATCAGGCCGAAGTTGATCGCCTTGGCGCTGCGACGCTGATCACTGGTCACCTCATCAACGGCCACTTTAAACACTTCTGCGGCTGTCGCCCGATGTACATCATCGCCATGACGAAAGGCATTGAGCAATCCTTCATCACCGGACAGGTGCGCCATAATACGAAGTTCTATCTGCGAGTAATCTGCCGCCACCAGCTTATAGCCATCCGGCGCAACAAACGCTTCACGGATACGACGACCTTCCGCCGTACGGACGGGTATGTTCTGCAGATTCGGATCAGTAGACGACAGTCGCCCGGTTGCCGTTATTGCCTGATGATAGGACGTATGAATACGCTTAGTTGCAGCGCTGATCATGCGCGGCAGTTTATCGGTATAGGTAGTTTTCAGCTTGGCCAGGCTGCGATGTTCCAGAATCAGCGCAGGCAGCGGAAATTCCAGCGCCAGCTCCGCCAGCACCTCTTCCGCCGTCGATGGAGCACCTTTCGGGGTTTTCTTCTTCACCGGCAGGCCCTGTTCTTCAAACAGGATCTGCTGCAGCTGCTTGGGCGAGCTGAGGTTAAACTCCTTACCCGCCATCTCGAACGCTTCTTTCTCGATCTGCGCCAGCCGTTCGGTCAGCTCAATCGACTGTTTACCCAGAATGGCAGCGTCCACCAGCGCACCGTTGCGCTCAATCTGTGACAGTACCGGAATCAGCGGTTTTTCCACCTGCTCAAACAGATTAAGCAGAGCCTCCGTTTTACTCAGCCTGGCATGGATCGCCCGGTGCAGACGCAGGGTAATATCGGCATCTTCCGCCGCGTAAGGCGCCGCCTGCTCCAGCTCAATCTGGTTAAAGGTCAGCTGTTTTTTACCCTTGCCAGCAATCTCTTCAAACTTGACCGTACTCACACCAAGAAAATGATTGGCCAGCGAGTCCATATCATGGCGGGTCGCGGTAGAGTTCAGCACATAGGATTCAAGCATGGTATCGAATGCCACCCCACGCAGCTCAATATCGTAGCGCGCCAGTACATTCATATCGTATTTCAGATGCTGGCCGACTTTGGCCTGACTGGCATCTTCCAGCAGTGGTTTGAGCTGCGCCAGTACCGCTTCACGGCTGAGCTGTTCCGGCGCCCCCATGTAATCATGACCAAACGGTACGTAAGCCGCCTTGCCTGGCTCCACAGCGAAGGATACCCCCACCAGCTCGGCAACCATATAGTCCAGTGCGGTGGTTTCGGTATCAAAGGCGAACAGCTCGGCCGCTTTCAGTTGTTCAACCCAGCGGTCCAGCTGGGCCTGCTCCAGTACGGTTTCGTATTCCACCGTCACCGGCGCAGCCGCCGGGGCTTCGTCAGCCGCACCGGCATCATCAATCAGCTGTTCACCAGAACTCTGTAACTCTTTGATCCAGCTGCGGAATTCATAGTGTTCGAAGAGTTCCAGCAGCGCCGTTTTATCCACCACAGGCAAACCGAAGTCATCAATACTCTGCTCCAGTTCCACATCCAGCTTGATGGTGGCCAGCAGGTAAGACAGGTCCGCCGCCTCGCGGTTATCCACCAGCTTCTTGGCCATACTTTTCGAGCCACGAAAGCCCAGTGCCGCAATATCATCCAGATTGTCGTAGAGCGCGCTGATACCACCGATACCCTGTAACAGTGCCAGTGCCGTTTTCTCACCGACCCCGGGCACCCCTGGAATATTGTCTACCTTGTCGCCCATCAGCGCCAGGTAGTCGATAATCAGTTCTGGTGGAATGCCGAATTTTTCGTTTACACCGGCGACATCCATCACCGTATCAGTCATGGTATTGATCAGCGTGACATGCTCATTCACCAGCTGGGCCATATCCTTATCGCCGGTGGACACCACCATAGCGCGCTGTTTCTCGGTCGCCTCACGGGCGTAAGTACCGATCACATCATCAGCCTCGACCCCCTCCACCATCACCAGCGGTAATCCCATGGCACGGATAATCGTGTGGATCGGCTCCACCTGGGCCCGCAGATCATCCGGCATAGACGGTCGCTGCGCCTTATATTCCGGGTAGATGTCATCACGGAAAGTTTTCCCCTTGGCATCAAAGATCACCACCACCGGGCTGGCCGGATACTGGCGTAACAGACTGCGCAGCATAGAAGTCATCACCCGGATCGCCCCGGTCGGTGTGCCATCAGCGGCGCGCAGATCAGCCTGCTGGGAGGCAAAAAACGCGCGGTACAGGTAGGAGGAGCCGTCCACAAGGACCAGCGGGAGGTTGCTATTGCTCATCGGGTATTCCGTTCAGAAACTGGGAGTTGAATGGCGTCTATGATGCCATATTTCCCAACTGATTAACGGCTGATCGAAATCACTTGGCCCGCCCGCCAAAACGCCGTTTAATAACCCTGATAAGGACTGGTTAATTACGAGGATCTGCCCATGTACAAGCCCCTGTTATTCGCCGCCGCACTGTTATGCATGCCGCTGGCCCAGGCGGAACAGATACCCGGTTTTGATGATGAAGAACCGGTCGTAACCATCCGCCATGGCGACGATAAAACCTTCTACGAATACCATGTT
>JAIBDV010000204.1 GCA_024686055.1 Neptuniibacter sp. | reverse complement strand
GGGTTCCGGCTCCGGCTCTGGTTCGGGCTCTGGTTCGGGCTCGGGTTCAACCTTGGCTATTGGCTCCTGAATCACTTCAGGCTCAGGCTCTTTTTCGATTCCCGCCTCGGGGCCTGGCACCGGTATTTCCGTTTCCGGCGTTTCCGTAAACAGGTTATCAATGCCATCCAGCGGCGGCAGTATGGGTTCCGCTGGGGGGAGCGGGCGTTCGGGTTGAGGCTCGGTCAGTTCTTCAACGATGCGCGCCAGCCGGATAAAACCATGCCCTTCGCCCGCCTCACCGGCACTCGCGCCAGGGCCTGCGGCTGTGGGCAGTAATATCTCAGACAGGTCCTGGTTCTGCTCAATAGCGCTCAGTACGGTGGCGACGGTGGTGCCTGCCAGCGCACTGCTCTCGGCGCTGGCGGCACTGCTGGTCAGCAGATCCATGGTCAGGGTGGTGGCGACCGGTTCGGTCAGCGGCAGCTGCTGGCCATCGGCCAACAGTAATAGCGCGGCACTGTCGGCAGCAGGGATCAGGGTATCGCCAGGGAAGAGTGGCTCGCCCGCCATCAACAGGCGTTGCTCGCCATTGGCGTTATTGCACAGTACGGTGCCACTGAGTGAATAGACGGTTGCGATCGGGTTGCCGGTTTCCATAAATCCTGTCCTGTGTCGGGAGCCCGTGCCAGGCCGGTCTGTCTACCGGGTGCGCCACATGCTCAACTCTGTGATGCTGGCACTCTAGTCAACCCGCTGCCGCCATACCCTGTACTAAAGGGCTATACGCTATCATTTTTAGGCAGGCTGCAACGTCAGGCTGTTAATCAGCAGGGCCAGCTGCACCCGGTCGCGCACCCCCAGTTTGGTAAACGCTGACGACAGATGCGCTTTCACCGTGCGCTCGGTAATCTGCATCGACTGGGCAATCTCCCGGTTACTGGCACCACGGGCCACCGCCTTTGCGACACTCTGCTCACGGCCCGTCAGGGACAGATAGGGATGGTCAGCGGGCAATGCACTCGGGCCTTCATCGCTGGCCACCAGTTTCATCAATCGTTGCATAAACGCCGGACCTACCCAGAAGCCACCGTGATTGAGTACCTCCACGATCTGCAGCAGCTGGCTCACCGCGGCCAGACTGTGGCAATAGGCCCGCGCACCCAGTTTCAGCATCTGCAGAGCTTCTTCATCGGAGGGGGTCGACGACATCACCACCAGCGGACGCTGGTGATCCAGCGCCTGTTGTAGCCAGAGCTGGCGCTGGGTCAGTTTCAGCTGGCTGAGATCCAGCCAGATCACGCGGGACTCCGCTACCAGGGGCTGGGTCGGGCCGTTCACTTTCATGCCATCGGGGAAGGCTTTTCGCCAGGGCGTTGGGGCACTCTGGCGATGACTGATCAGAATCTGCATGGGCTATCGCTCCGTTAGCGCGTACTGCCGGGCACGCAGCACCGGCTTAAGCAGATAATCGAGAATGGTTTTCTTGCCGGTGAGAATATCCACCTGGGCCACCATACCTGGAATAATGGGCAAACCCTCCCCCAGGCTGGCGCGGTTGGTACGCACCTTCACCTGATAAAACGGCTTGCCGTCCTCATCAGTGACGGTATCTGCACCGATATGTTCAACTTTTGCTTCCAGCCCGCCGTACACCACAAAGTCATAGGCGGTAAATTTCACCAGCGCGGGCTGGCCCGGGCTCATAAAAGCGATATCCCGTGGGCTGATCCGGGCTTCGAGCAGCAAGGCATCATCCAGCGGCACCACCTCAACCACGGTTTTCCCCGGCAACACCACCCCGCCGATGGTGTTGTAATGCAGCTGTTTGATGGTGCCGCGCACCGGTGAGCGCACCGCCGTCTGGGTGACCCGGTCTGACAGTGCCTGACTGCTTTCATTGAGCGCATTCAACTGCGCCGTCACCTGGGATAGCTCTTCACGCACGGTGTTTTTGAACTCCAGCGAGACCTCGGTAATCCGCTGCTGTGCCTCCGCGACTGCTGCCGTCAGCCGTGCCTGACGGGCATCGGCCTGGGCTTTTTCACCACGCAGGGTGGAATGTTCACGCTCCAGTCGCAGCAGTTCCACCCGCGAGACAGCACCGGACGACACCAGTGGCCGGGTCACCCGTAACTCTTCGCCCGCAAACCTCACCCCTCGGCGTAGCTGCGCCTGCTGGGCTTTGGCTTCCACCAGTGATTGACGATGCTGGGTCAGTTGCTGGCTGGCAATCTCCCGGCTGGCCGCCAGAGCCGCCAGCCGGGAGCGGTAGAGCTGCTGCTCCTGTGCCAGCACCTCAGCGGCCCGAGCCTGCCACTCGGGCGCGGGTTCAAACGGCTGCTCAGCAATGGTGGCACTGAGCCGGGCCGCTTTGATCTGCAATGCCAGCAGATTCACCTGGCTCTCTCGCCAGCTGGCCGCAAACCGGGTGGCATCCAGCCGCACCAGCAACTGCCCGGCCTCCACCTCATCGCCCACTTCGACCGCCAGCTCGGTCACCAACCCACCATCCTGCGACTGCACCAGCTGAATCTGCCGTGAGGGGATCACCTTGCCACTGCCACGGGTGACCTCATCAATCTCGGCCCAGCTGGCCCAACCCAGCAGCGCTATCACGACCAGGGCAAGGCTGTAGAGCAGGCCCCGGCTGCGCACCGGATTCTGGCTGAGCATCGCCCGCTGAGCATCTTCCAGCCAGTCCAGCTCATCGGCGGACCCCACCGGCTGGCGGGCCAGCAGCTGATCAGTCGAGACGCTGGCAGGCTGGTTCTCACTGTCGTTTACCAGTACAGGTTGTGGACTGTTCATACTACTGCGCCCTCCCGATCCGGCCCTTTCGCAAGGCTTCCATCACCCGGTCACGGGGGCCATCGGCCACTATCTGACCCTGATCAACCACCATAATCCGGTCCACCAGTTTGAGCAGCGCCGTGCGGTGCGTCACCAGCACCAGGGTGCGCTGCTGAAGAAACAGCTCCAGCTGCTGCTTGATGCCACTTTCCGCTGCGTGGTCCATGGAACCGGTGGCCTCATCGAACAGCAGTAACGGCGGCTCATGTAACAGTGCCCGTGCCAGCACGATCGCTTTACGCTGGCCGCCTGACAGCTGGCTGCCTCGTTCACCCAGCTGCATCTCCAGCCCATGGGGGTGATTGCTCACCAGCTCCCCCAGCTGCGCCCGTTCCAGCGCCAGCAACAGAGCATCATCGGCCACCGCGCTATCGCCCAGGGTCAGGTTCTCCCGCAGCGTGCCCGAGAACAGCTCCGGCTCCTGGGGCACATAACCCACCTGCCGACGCAAGGCTGCCAGGTCCAGCTGACGCAGGTCCATACCATCCACCAGCACCGTGCCTTTATCCGGCGCATAGAGCCCCAGCATCAGTTTTTGCAGGGTACTCTTGCCCGAGCCGATCCGGCCCAGCACCGCCACCCGCTCACCGGGCTGGACACGAAATGACAGATCATTGAGGGTCTGCTGCTGGGCATGGGGGTAGCTAAAGCTGACATGACGAAACTCGATCTCACCGCGCAGTTTGCTGGGGCTGATCAGCTTGCGTGCAGGATCACGCTCCATCGGTTGCTGCATCACCTGACTCAGGCTTTCCAGCGCCGTGCGGGCACTGTGATACTGGGTCAGCAAGGCGCTGACCTGGCCCAGCGGCGCCATCGCCCGGCTGGACAACATACTGGCCGCAATCAGCCCGCCCAGGCTCAGCTCTCCCTGAGCAATCAGATAGACCCCCAGCACAATCACTGACACCGTCACCATCTGTTGCGCCCAGAGCACCAGATGCACCGTGAGCGCCGATTGCAACCGCAGCCGTACGCCTACCTGGCTGGTCTGAGCCGTGGCCTGCTCCCACTTGTGCTGCATCCGCCCTTCCGCTGCCATCGCCTTGAGCGCTTCCAGCCCGGCCAGGCTCTCAATCAGCACCGAGTTACGCTGTGCGCTGGCACGGTAAAGCTTCTCGCTCAGCCGCCGCATTCGCCCCTGCCCCAGCAAACTGATTAGCACCACCAGCGCCACCCCGGCCAGCGCCGGTAACACCAGTGGCGGTGCAATCCAGAACAGCACGGCAATAAACAGCGCGGTAAACGGCAGATCAATCAGGGCACTCAGGGAAGCAGAGGTAATAAAGTCACGCACGGTCTCAAAACCACGCAGGTTAGAGGCGAACGCCCCGATCGACAGCGGCCGGTAAGACAGCTGCATACCCAGCACCCGCTCCATAATCCGAGCGGAGAGCAGCAGGTCCACTCGCTTGCCTGCCAGATCAATAAACCAGGCCCGCAAGGTGCGCAAAAACAGATCCGCCAGCATCACGATCCCCACCCCGATCGCCAGTGCCCAGAGGGTTTCCAGCGCGTAGTTGGGCACCACCCGGTCATACACATTCATGGTGAACAGCGGCAGCGCCAGCGCGAACAGATTGATAAACAGCGCCGCCAGCAGTACATCACGGTACAGGCTGAGGTTTTCGCGCAGCGCGCTCCAGAACCAGTGTCGTTCGGTTTGCAGGGTTTGCTGATCAGTATCAGAAGAGGCGGTAAAGGTAGGCCGGGCGTAGATCACCGCACCGGTGTATTGCTGGTTCAGTTCAGCATGTGAGATTTCACTCTGCCCCTCGGGCAGCTCCGGCCAGGCAACCTGGGCCTGGGTGCGGTCTTTACTCCAGCCCAGCAGCACGCAGGCCTGGTTATTCTCCAGCAACAGCACGGCGGGCAACGCAGTGGTACTGAGATCCGTCAGTGATTTACTCAACACCCGCGCCGCCAGCCCCAGCCGCTGCGCCGCGCGCGCGAACAGACCCGGCGTCAGCCCCTGCTCATCCAGCGGCAGCCCGGCAGTCACCGCCACCCGGCTCGCCTGGCGACCATGACAACGGCCAACCAGTAACAGACACTCCAAAAGCGGGTCGATCTTATTCGATGCGTCCATGTGAACTCCCTGATCAAAGCGCAAAGCGCCAGTCAGCAGACGGCTGATAAGACCTAAGTCTAGACCAGCAAATCAGGGATGCAGGGGTAAGAGTTTTTTACGGTGATGGAAGTGGGTTTGTGGGTACTGGGTATGAGCTGACGAAGGGTTTATTTAACCCGGCGGCTATTATAGTTCGACACATTCTGGCTAAAGGCATTACCCTACGGGGCCCATGATGTAACTAGCCAGACAGGCTTCCCGCTGTTTTAATAGCCTATTTAAACAGTTTGTTATGTTAATTTATTGATAGGTATTCTTCTCTTATAATTTTTCCATTTTTCCATGTCTGTATATGTTTACCTGTGAACTCACTTACTTGAGACTGAGTATTTTTCATTTTATAGTGGAAAACAAGCTCAGCGATATCTTCAGATATAAGCGTTGACACAATGGAGACTTCAAAACACTCTATCGAATCAATAAAACCCTTTTGCTTATCATAAGACTCTTTCATGGAAGAAGCAAAAACCGAACCATTATTAAGCATTACGACATTCTCATCATAATATTTTTCACACAACTCTAGAACAAGGCCCGCTTGATTCATACGTATAAAGTCATCTATAAGTTTCTGCATAGTTCAGCTCCTAGCACTGGAATATAAAACTTCACTGATGTGATTCTGAAAACCCCTTATACATCATGCCCTTTCAGGTAGCAAGGTAGCAATCTAAATTATGCATAAGTGTAAAGGTCTGAAAAACTAGGGTTTAATGCTAAATAAATCCACTAGTGGCTTGCGGGTATTTGGGACTAATCAATCGATGGTCCTTTTCGCTGTGTTGCTTTTATAGACGGGTGTGTGCATAAGGAAGACTATGCTCGTTCTTTGCATACTCCGTGGTTATGGGAATCCAGGGAATAATTGACCACAATCAGCCAAGGACAGTCGGCAAATTCTGTACGTCCGATTGACAAACCTGTTATGCCACTTCCAATCATTTAGGTTTTTCCTCATGAACAAGCATGGTCATGTATTTTGTAAATCGCCTTTTCCTTGTTTCGGGTTTCTTTGCACTTATTAAGCCGTAAGCGATAACATAACGACTTGATTTATTAAGTGTTTCAAAAAACTGTTTTACTCTCGGCTGATTTT
>JAIBDV010000328.1 GCA_024686055.1 Neptuniibacter sp. | reverse complement strand
CAGGATGCTTTCAGCTGCTCACGAAACGCGGTGCTGCGCCGGTATTCGCCAGGGGTCTGGCCGGTCCATTTTTTGAACGAGCGAAAGAACGCCGACGGTTCATCAAAACCCATCAGCCCCGCCACATCGTTAATCGACAGCTGCACCGAGTTCATATAGCCGATGGCGGCTTTGCGGCGGCAGTCATCTTTGATTTTTTGGTAGGAGGTGCCCTCCTCCAGCAACCGGCGACGCAGGGTCGATACTGACAGGTTGAGCGCGGAAGCAACCCGGTCGGCACTGGGCAGTTCGCAGCTGAAATCTTTGCCGATCAGCGCGACGACGCGGGCTTTCAGGCTGCGATCGTTGTTGACCATAGTGATCAGCTGATAAGGCGCGGTTTTCAGAAAGGCACGCAGTGTGTTCTCGGTCTGTACCACGGGATAGTCCAGGTAACTGGCCGGGAATACCAGCGCATTATCGTGCTGGTCGAAGCGGATCTCTGACTGAAACAGCATATCGTAGTCGTCATCATCCTCTGGCTGGGCAAAGGTGAAGTAGGCGGCTTTGAGCTCAACCCGACAGCCGATCAGCCAGCTGACGAAGTGGTGCCACATCGACAGCGAGGTGCGAATGCGCTCCGGCGGTTCATTGGCCAGAAACTGATCAAAATCAATATCAGCGTGATCCGTGGGGGAAAAGGTCACTTTGGCAAAGCGGCCTTTGCGGGTCAGCCGGGGTTTGATCTGGGCACCGCGACAGATTTCATGGAAATCACTGGCCCGGTAGATCGCTTTTTCCATGGTCTGGCAGTGGATAATACTGTGGCACATCATCCGGAAGGTGCCGTTGGGGACCTTGCCACCACTGAGCATGCCAAAATATTCATCCTGGGTGATATACATCAATCGCTGGTAAAGCTGGCCAAATTTCTCGGCGGAAAACTCGGTGCGCTGGGCCAGGGTCTGCTCATCGATACCGACGCAGCTCAGCAGCTCGTGGGTGTCGTAACCCTGGGCGGCAGCCTGTTCCAGTAAGGTGCTCACATACCCGGTAGGTACCGTGATATTACGTTCCATTTAATCTCTCCATGCCTGTGCAGAGGTGCATAGCGCTGTTTTTATTATTCAGGCGTCTGTTACGAGCAGCCGGTTGCTACGGTAGTGTGTTGGAGTAACCGGCTGCTAACTGTTTAGTAAACACTATGGCTGGCGCTGACTGCAACTGTCGCTATGCTGTCAGTCTATCTGACTAAAAAACGATCGGGATCAGTTTTGTCAGCCAATATGGGCACAAATGTTATTGTTATGAAATGGCCGCTGTCTGAAAGTAAATCAGCGGAACGGTTGCGGACGGAACCTGGCTGTACCGCACTCTGTGATCTGCCATCCGACCCTGCATCCCGGTCGGATTCACACCCAAAAAAATAACAAATTCAGGTGAAATACGTATGCTAATACAGCGATGGAGAGGGAAGGGTAGCCGGCCCGACTGGGCTCGACCGACACTGATGGCGCTGGCCGTCAGCAGCGTGATAGTAAGTTCCGGCGTACAGGCGCTGGAGTTCAAGCTGGGTGAAGTCGAAGGCCGACTGGACTCACAGCTGTCGGTGGGGGCCAGCTGGCGCGCTGAAGGCCGTGATCCAGCGCTGGTGTCGACCGGTAATGGCGGCACCAGCCGGGGTTCGGGCAGCTACGATGACGGCAACCAGAACTTTGATGATGGCGATACGTTCTCGCAGATCTTCAAAGGTGTGCATGATTTGCAGCTCAGTTATGACAACGTTGGTGCCTTCGTCCGGGGCAAGTACTGGTACGATTTTGAGCTGGAAAACGGCAGCCGCTCCCATGGCCATACCAATAACGGCTACCTGCCAGGGGCCGAGCTGAACGATGATGGCTTCAACGATTACGCCAAATTCTCCGGCGCTGAAATTCTGGATGCTTATCTGTACGGTGAATTTGAGCTGGGTGAACAGATTCTGGACCTGCGACTGGGTCGTCAGGTGGTGAACTGGGGTGAAAGTACCTTTATTTCCGGTGGCCTGAACTCGATCAACCCGTTTGATGTCAACGCTTTCCGTCGCCCGGGGGCCGAGATCAAAGAGGGTCTGCTGCCCAGCAATATGGCGTTTGCCTCGCTGACCCTGAATGATGCTTTCAGCGTTGAAGGCTTCTACCAGCTGGAATGGGAACCGACCGCTATTGATGGTTGTGGCACTTATTTTTCCACCAATGACTTTGCTGCTCAGGGCTGTGATGGCATCCGCATTACCTCTCCCAGCCTGCCAGGCAGCGCTGGCATTGGTGATCAGTTCTACTTCGATGGTTATGCCGGTTTGCTGCCGTTTAACCCGGTAGTTGGGCGTAACGCCGATGGCCGCCGTGAGCCGGATGATGATGGTCAGTTCGGGCTGGCGCTACGCTACTTCTCTGAAGCGCTGAACAGCACCGAATTCGGGCTTTATTTTTCCCGCTACCACAGCCGCCTGCCGCTGATTAGCGGGGTGAAAACCCCGATCCATCCAGGTAGCCTGATTGCTGCGGGGGCAGACCCTGCTTCGGCCTCGACAATTGCTGCCTTTGGTAGCAGCTATTTCATTGAATACCCTGAAGATATCAAGCTGTATGGCCTGAGCTGGAACACCAACCTGGGTGATGTTGCCTGGTCCGGTGAAGTCAGCCATAAACAGGATGCGCCGATCCAGATTAACGGTCCGCTGCTGGTGGCCTCGATGCTGACGCTGGGCACCCAGCCGGGCAACCCGGCCAATGGTGCCGTGGTGCCGGTGGGTACGGATGCGCTGGGCGCTGATATTAGCGGCTTTGATACGTTTGATATCACCCAGGTACAGAGCACCTTTATTAAATTTGTTGATCGAGTCTGGGGTGCCAGCCGCATGACCCTGATCAGTGAACTGGGCTGGACCCATATTCACAGCTTTGATGAGAGCGAAAGTGCCATAAAATATGGCCGTAACGGTGCCTTTGGTTATGCGCCCGGTGACCAGGGTGGTTTTGTCACTCAGGACTCCTGGGGTTACGTGCTGCGTGGCAAGCTGGAATATCCGAATGCCTTTGCCGGTGTCAGCCTGACGCCGCAGGTCAGCTTTAAACATGGGGTGGATGGTTTTGGCCCACAACCGGGTGCGGCATTCAACGAAGATGAGAAATCACTGAGCCTCAGCCTGACCGGCGATTACCTGAACCAGTATCGGGCGCAGCTGGCGTACACCAGCTTCTTCGGCGGCGATTTTAACCCGCTTGAAGACCGCGACTTTGTCTCACTCAGCGCCAGCGTATCGTTCTGATCAGCAACCCGGAGGAGAATTATGACCATGGTTAACCGAAACCACTTTACTAAAACCCGACTGGCGCTGTTGCTGGGCACCTCTCTGGCCCTGTCCAGCTCCCTCAGTGTTGCCGCTGTCAGCCCGGAACAGGCAGCGCAGCTTGGCCAGCAACTGACCCCCACCGGGGCCGAAAAAGCCGGTAATGCTGAGGGCACCATCCCCGCCTGGGATGGCGGCCTGAGCCAAAACAGCGATCGTTATAGCAATCCCTATGCGGCTGAAAAGCCACTGTTCATCATTACCGCCGCCAATGCCAGCCAGTATGCCGAACACCTGAGCCCTGGCCAGCTGGCGATGTTCAAGCGCTACCCCGATACCTACCAGATGCCGGTGTACCCCAGCCACCGTTCCGCTGCCTTGCCTGCCGATATCTACAGCAGCATCAAGTCGAATGCGCTGAAAACAAAACTGGGTGCCGATGGTAATGGCCTGAGCGATTTCTCTCAGGTACTGGCCTTCCCGATCCCGCAGAACGGGCTGGAAGTGATCTGGAATCATATGACCCGCTACCGGGGTGGCGCACTGGAGCGTACTTTCGTGCAGGTACCGGTGCAGGCGAACGGGGCGTTTACCCCGGTGAAGATCAACGAAAAAATGAGCTGGCCCAGTTATCTGAAAGAGGGCGTGAACAGTAAGGACGACAATATCCTGTTTTACTTTGTCCAGCAGGTACAGGCCCCCGCTCGACTGACCGGTAACGTCTTGCTGGTGCATGAAACCCTCAATCAGGTCGACCAGCCACGCCAGGCATGGACCTACAATGCCGGTCAGCGCCGTGTTCGCCGCGCCCCACAGAT
>JAIBDV010000068.1 GCA_024686055.1 Neptuniibacter sp. | reverse complement strand
GCTAACCACCAGCGTTGCGCGTGGCTGACCGACTGCAACCACAGGTAACTAAGCAGAAAGACCGTCAACATCAGCATCGCGCGCTGAGTCGGGATGGCCGCGCCCGCCAGCTGCATATAAATAAAGGCCAACCCCAGCGCCATGGCGACCATCCCCTGTCGGTGGTCCTGTCGGCGAGGCCAGAAAATCAGTGAGATCAACCTGCCCAGCCAGGCCCCGGCCAGCGCGGCAAAACCGATGTGCAACCCGCTGATCACCACCAGGTGCACAGTGCCGGTCTGGCGCAGTGTTTGCCACTGGCTGTCACTCAGGCCATCTTTAATCCCCAGCAGTAACGCCGCCAGTGTCGCACGCACATCAGCCTGCGGGATTTTACTGTCCAGCCACTGTGCCAGATCAAATCGGAGACGATCGACGAAACAGCAGTGGTTATGCCCCTCAACCCTTAGCGAACGCACATAACCGGTGGCATCAATCCCCCGGCTGAGCAGCCAGCGCGGATAGTCAAAGCCACCCGGGTTAGCCCTGCCTCTGGGCACAGACAATCGCACCGTCAAAGCGAGCTGCATTCCCGGTTCCAGCACATGGTCAGGCCGATACCAGCTCAGCCGTACGCGGCGTAAGCGAGCCAGTTCGGGGGCAGAGGGTTCACCGTTCAGGGCAAGGGTAAAACGCAACCGCCCGGGCTGAGACACTGGTAAACCCGCCACGGTGCCCTGCACGGCGTAGTCCTGCGCACGCTCCAGCCCCTGCCCTCGGTGGTTCAGCTGCCACTGCCCCCAGCACACCGCCACCAGCAGCCCGGCCAGTCCAGCACGCAGTCGCCAGGGCGTCCGCCGCCAGCCAATGCTGCACAGCAGCAACGGTATAAAGATAAGAAGTTGTTGATTCGATGGCAGAAACGGCAGCAGACCTGCAACTACAATTCCAGCAACATAGTAGATCATCCTTGACCCAGTTCAGTTGGATTCGTCTCGGGGTCTGTGCATAATAGTTGCAAAACCGGTTAAGCTCCGGTTTATCTGACGCCAGACGGATTCCGTCAGCGGGCTACCCGCTTGCTCTGCCGGATACGCGTCATTCATACAAGAACCGGAAGCCCTATGCCGCGTAAGCTGATCAAGAAATACATGCCCAATGAGGAGGCGCTCAGAAACCATAAACATCTGAGCTGGCTCGGCAAACATCTGCACGAACCCAATCTGTGGCATATGAATCGCAAGTCGGTATCGCGAGCGTTTGCGGTGGGAATTTTTTGTGCGTTTCTACCCATCCCGATGCAGATGCTGGTAGCAGCGGTCCTGGCGCTGTTTATGCACAGCAACCTGCCGATCTCCGTAGGGCTGGTCTGGCTGACCAACCCGCTCACCATGCCACCGATTTTCTACGGCACCTATCTGGTGGGCACAGCTTTACTGGGCGGGGCGGATACGGCACTGGAGTTTGAGATGACCATGGAGTGGTTACAGGATAGTCTGTCCCATATCTGGTGGCCTTTATTGCTGGGTTCGGTGGTCTGCGGACTGGTTGGTGCCGTCTTCAGTTACTTCGCGATTCGCGCCTGCTGGGCCTGGAGTGTCGGGCGCAACTGGCAAAACCGCCGATCGCGCCGTCGATAACCCCTCAGGCTGAGCACTAACGCTCGCTCAGCTCTCCGGCTTCGAGTATGTAGCCCCGGTCCATTTTTCCTGCCAGCTCCAGATCATGGGTTACCACCAGAAAGGCGGTGCCCCATTGTTCATTGAGCTGGCGCATCAATTGCTGCACCCCAAGCGCGGTCTGCTGATCCAGGTTACCCGTTGGCTCATCCATCAGCACACAGGCCGGGTTGTTAATCAGCGCGCGGGCGATTGCCACCCGCTGGCGCTCACCACCGCTAAGCTTACCTGGTTTATGCGTTAACCGCTGCGCCAGGCCCACCTGCGCCAGCAGCTCACTGGCACGCTGACGGACTTCTTTAATCGGCGTTTCAGACATCAGTAGTGGCATCGCCACGTTTTCCAGCGCGCTGAACTCCGGTAGCAGGTGGTGAAACTGGTAGACAAAGCCCAGCTGCTGATTACGCAATGCTGCCCGCTGGCGTTCAGTCAATGCAAACAGATCCTGCCCCGCCACACTGACCTGCCCCGCCGACGGTGTATCCAGGCCGCTGAGCATATTCAGCAGGGTACTTTTGCCTGAACCTGAACTGCCGATGATCGCCACCTGCTCCCCCGGATTCAGCTGCATGTCGATGTCCTGCAGGATCTGCAGTTCGGTATCGCCATCGTGATAAGACTTGCTCAGGCTGCTGGCCTGCATCACCGGATTACTCATAACGCAGGGCCTCCGCAGGCTGAGTGCGCGACGCGCGCCAGGATGGATATAACGTAGAAACAAAGCTGATTGCCAGCGCGGTGCTGACAATCATCAACAGATCATCGGCCCGCAGTTCTGACGGGAAATAACTGATGAAATAGACTTCGGCATTGAGGAACTGAATGCCGAAAGTCCGCTCTACCCAGGCCACCAGATCAGAGATCGTCAGCGCGAGGGTAACGCCCAGCCCAGTGCCGAGCAGCGTCCCCACGACCCCGATCACCGAGCCCTGTACCATAAAGATCCGCATAATCATGCCAGGGGTCGCCCCCATGGTGCGCAGGATCGCAATATCTGCGGTTTTATCGGTCACCACCATCACCAGGGTGGAAACGATGTTGAACGCCGCCACCAGTACAATCAGAAACAGTAACAGCCCCACCATCCGCTTCTCCAGCTGGATGGCCGCAAACAGATTGCCGTGGGTGCGGGTCCAGTCGGAGGTGCGCATATAGCCTGGCAAGGTCGCCGCTATGTCACGTACCTGCGCCGGTGCCGCAAACAGATCATCAAACTGCAACCGGATACCGTCGATTTTATCGCCCAGTCGCTTAAGCACCGCTGCATCGCGCATATGGATATAAGCCAGGTTGGCATCCAGTTCCGCACCTACCTCGAACGTGCCAACCACAGTAAAACGTTTCAGCCGTGGAATAACCACCGCTACACTGACCGAGGCTTCGGGCAGCACCAGTGTCACTTTGTCGCCAACCTGCACCCCAAGGTAGCGCGCCAGAATAGTCCCCAGCACGATACCAAAACGCTGATTATTCAAATCTTCCAGCGTTCCGGCGGTCATATGATTGCCGAGAATTGAAACTTTCGCTTCCCATTTTGGGTCTATGCCATTAATAAGCGCGCCCTGGACGGCACCCCGGTTGGTCAGCATGGCTTGCGCCTGGATATACGGCGCAGCGGCAACCACCGCAGGGGCAGCCTCTACTTTTTTCAGTAACGGCTGCCAGTCAGCAAGCGGTTTACCGTATTCGCTGATGGTGGCATGGGGCACCATACCCAGAATGCGCTGGCGCAGCTCGCGGTCGAAGCCGTTCATCACTGACAGTACAACGATGAGTGCAGCAACCCCGAGCATCAGGCCAAGCATGGATGCCAATGAAATAAACGAGATGAAATGATTGTTTCGTTTGGCGGCGGTGTACCGCAGGCCAACGAATATAGAAAATGGTCTGAACATGGTGGCGCATTAAAGCACAGTTACAGACGACCGGTAAGTGGTTGCGCACAATGCCAGGATGACTGTTTTTTCAGGAATGATATACCCGAGCAACTCTGTATATTTTTCAATCCGAATTATGAACAGATATTAAGGTTTGACTATGACTGCTGACCGTCGACAATTCTTCCGTATCAACCAGCAGGTCGCGATGGAGATCCGGCTGCTGGCTGATGATCAGTTACCGGCAACAACCGCCAGCCAGTTTGAGGTATCGCCCTCATTTTCGGTGGTCTGTGACCTTTACGCCAAAGAAACTGAGGCTCAGATGCTGCTGCACCTGATCGGTAAAAAAGACCCTTCACTGGCACAATATCTGCAACTGATGTCCGATCGGGTAAACGTCCTCGCCCGCGCGCTGGTGTCACAGGATATCGACTTCAACCGGCTGGTGACTCGCGATGTCAATCTGTCGGAAGGCGGCATGCTGTTTTACTACTCTGAGGCACTGCCAACGGGCGGCAATGTATCCGTTAAACTGATATTCCCCGGATCGTCTATCGGTGTGCATATCAACGCGAGTATCCTGCGTTGCGACCTCATCGAAACCGGCCAGTTTGAGCTGGCACTCACCTTCAATCGACTACCCGAAAACATCCGTACGGTGCTCGCCAGACAGATTATGGAGAGCCAGGCCCTTTCCCGTCGCTGCCAGATTGCATAAGCTATCCACTTTCTCTCTGCAGATAGATGGATACGATGAAACAGAAGTTTCTGCATCACCTGGGCGTCGGCGCAGGGTTTCTGGGCCTGATTGGCTGGTTCTGGGCCGGGCGTGAGCTGGGAATTATGGACTGGGCCACCCAGCAGGTACCGCCACAATTTGGCGGCGCGGGCCTGATGGTGGGCATTATTGTAGTCATGACCCCCGGATTTTTTATCTGGAAATGGATTAACCGCTGGCTGGAGCGCACCCTCTCAGTCACGGGCATCTACTACGAAGATGCGTACTACGCCAGTATGGACAAAGCCCAGGCGGACAAGAAAAAAGCCCAGCAGAAAGACAGCCAGCGCCGTGACCAGCATCATCATGAAGGCCGGGATAACAACGCCAATGATAATGACAAAAGTGACGGTGGCGGTAGCGACTCCGGCGGTGACAGTGGTGGTGATGGCGGCGGTGGAGATTAACCTGATCCGCTAGACACCCGAGCCCCTTGCAGGGGCTCGGGCTGGCTCAGAATAGCCGCAGGTTCACACCTGAAAGGCGGCCACCAGCTGCTTGAGCCGCCCTGCCAGGCTATTCATCTGGTTACAGGCATCCGCCGTCACATCCGTCCCTTCAGCACTTTGCACACTGCAGCGGTTGATCTCATCAATGCCCCTGCTAACTTCCTGTGCCATAACCGACTGTTTATCGGCCAGCGTCACAACCTGGCCGTTGGTGCTGACAATGGTAGCGATCGCGTGGTTAATTTCCGCCAGCGCATCGCTGACCTGGCCGGACTCACGCACAGTACGCTGGGCGAAGTCTTCGCTCTGGGCCATAAAACGAACCGCGTTATCGACACCGCCGCGAAACCGGGTCAGCATCGACTCAATTTCTTCGGTTGATCGATGAGTGCGTTGCGACAGATCCCGTACTTCATCGGCCACCACGGCAAAACCCCGGCCTTTATCCCCGGCTCGGGCCGCTTCAATGGCCGCATTGAGTGCCAGCAGATTGGTCTGTTCGGCGATGGATTTGATCACCTCCAGCACCCGTCCAATTTCCTGGCTGTCCTGCGCCAGCTGGTTAATCGCAGTCACCGAACGCTCCACATTTCCAGCCAGCTGTTCAATGTCGTTCAGCGTCCGGGTCACCTGCTGCTGACCCGTTTCAGCCACCGAACTGGCATGATCGGCGGTGCCTGAAGCCTGCGCGATCACACTGGACACATCCGCCGCGGCACCTTTCATCTGCACCACCGAACTGACGATCTGCTGCGCCTGTTCCCGCTGCTGCTGCGCCGCCTCACTGGAACAGCGCGCCGCCAGATCCAGCCCATCGGACTGATCGGCTACATCCCCGGCAACATGTTTCACCTGGGCGATGACATCATTCATGCGGTGCGTCATCTCATTAAACTCGGTCACCAGCGCGCCCATTTCATCGCGGGCATCTACTTGTACCGTCGTGGTCAGATCCCCCTGTGCCAGCGAACGCGCAGCGGCCAGCACCCGTGTCACGTTGTCTCGCACCGACAGGTTAAACCCCAGGCACAGATAACCGGCCAGCAGGGCAATAATCGCCATGGCACAGAACAGCAACTGCTGCTCCTGTGCCTGTCCGGCCAGCCGCTGGGTTAACCGGGTTTCAATCTCCGTCAGTAGCACAGATTTGAGTTGCACCAGCTGTACCAGATCCTGATCCACGGCCCGGTAAAACTGCTGCCAGGGCTGCTCCATCGCCATCCCGGCAACAACATCGTCTTCAAGCCGTAGCAGGGATCGCTCCAGCTGTGTGGCACTCGCTTCAAACTCAGCCAGCAAGGACGCACTGAGTACAACCCCCTGCTGTGGTAACAGCCGTTCAGGCTGGCTGAAATGTTGCTGATCCATGGCCAGAGCCTGTAATGCCTGGTTCAGCTGTTCGGCCAGAAAACCGGGCACCCGCTGGCTGATCAGCGCATAGGCCGACAAGCTGCGTGCCATACCCAGATGCTCGCGCACCGCCGCCAGTTCTCGCAGCATCAGTTGCAAAGCGCCGTAGTTAAAAGGATCCGGGTCCTGCGCCAGGCCATGGTCAAAAGCCAGCGTGGTCGCCAGCCGATCATTAAGCCGGGTCAGTTCGGCAAAATGGGCAAACCGTGCCGCCAGGTCCACCTGACCATTGGCATACTGGCCGGTATCGATCTGCTGCCAGCGGGCCTGCAAGGGTCTGCTCAGAGGGGCGGCATCAGCGATATTGAGCCCCGCAAAGTCACGCTCAATTGCCCGCCGCAGGTCAGTCAGCGCAGCCTGCTGAGCTGATTGCTGCGCTGGCGGCAGTAAACTGTCGGCAAAACGCAGATCACGATACTGAATCAGGTTTTGTTGCAGCGTATCCAGCTGGCGCAGCTGATGAACACCGGCCAGCCGTTGCTCGGTGGCATCATATTGGACCGACAACTGTTGCAGGTGAATAACGGCCAGAATAATCAGCGGTACCACCGGCACCAGACTGATAAAGCCAAATTTGTAGAGGTAAGGTAATTGGTTCATCAGCCGGATAACCGGCCTGAGCAGCATATTCACCCACTGTCGCTCCCTTATAAGGACACCTGAGCGCGACAGGAAGGCTGCCAGCCCGGCATCTTTCATTATTATTTTCGAGCGTTTATTTCAGTCTAAAGTCGAATGGAATACAGTAGCAAAAACCAACAGAAAAACTGACGAAAACGTTAACCCGGGCGGGTCAACGGGAAAATACATAGCGCTGCAGCAACATCATCAGCCACATCGCCAGCACAAATGGCGCGGTCAGCATGGGCAATGGCAGCAGCTGCCAGGCCAGCAGCGTTAACCCCAGGGTAGCAATAATTCCGGCGATCACCTGCCAGCGAGCGTGGCTATGACCTGGCGTGCAGCCCAGAGCCACCGCCACCAGGGCGCTGTTGTAACTCAGCAGCCCTGCCGCCAGCGCCGACGCTGGCACACCACACAGCAGGCCAGCCAGCGCCCCGGCAAAACTGCCCAGTAACGCCCAGCCCAATGCCCGCCAGCCGGTGCCCAGCACCAGCCCCGCCGCCAGACACAATGCGGACAGCAGGCTGCCCTGAAATCCCATTTGCCCCAGCCCCATGAACGTGCCAGTCAGCAATGGCCAGTCGACCCGTAGCGTATCAACGGGCAGCAACCGTGGCGGTAAACATAGAAACAGCAACACAGTGATAACAATATAGGGCGCGGTCAGCAGCGCAAGGCCGCGCTTAAGCGCCCAGCCAAACAGCAATGAAGTCACCACAGCACCGCAAGCAACCAGCAACCAGAGGTTCTGAGACGGTGCCAGCAGTAGCGCCGAGGCCAGCCCGAGTAACGCACCGTTGAAGCCAAACAGACCCTGTCGGTGAGCCTGGGGCTCCGCCAGCCAGTAACCGGCCAGGGTCGAACAGACGCCACCGAGCAGTGCTGCCAGCAACATGGCGGGAGAATTGAGTGCGATCCCCAGCAGAACAAGCCCCCCTGCCCCGGCATGGGGCTGAAAGACCAGCTGACCATAACCGCGCAGAACGACTAACAGAACCTGATAGCAATCGCTGCTCAGGGTCACTGCTTTAACAGCCGGATCGTCTGTTGCATCAGATCTTTCATCGTCAGCGCAGTGCCATTCAGGCCGCGCACCCAGTACCAGAGGGTTTCCAGCACTTCCAGTAACCAGACCGCCCGCGCCAGCCCGCTGTTGAGCGTGGCCTGATCCAGTGCGACCAGTGCCGGAAGCATTGCCAGCCGCTCAGCACTGATGCCGCAGTGCTTATGTAGCGCCGCCGCATCAAACCAGGGATTACCCAGCGCACCATACTCCCAGTCAAGCACCACCAGCTGGCCCTCACGCTGGCACAGGTTGCCAGGGTGCAAATCATGGTGGGTAACGACCTGAGGCACCGGCGGCAAAGATGCCAGCGCTTTATGCGCGCCCTGAATCAGCGCCTGTAGCGGTGCCTCCAGCGGTAACCCGGCCACTCGAGGCTCAAAGGCTGTAAACAGCGCAGTGTAATCGAGGGTCAGCCGCTCATCGCTCAGCTCAATCAGCTGCCACTGGGTGACTGCCGCTAATAACAGCGCCTGATCACTGGCCACCAGCGGCTGAATGACGCGCTCACCGTGCCACTGCATCAGCAGCCAGCCTTGCTGGGGCTGGTTCTGCACCACGGCAGGCATCCAGCCAGGCCCGGCCAGTTGTGCCAGCAACGCCGCCTCTCGTTCCCGACAGGCACCAAAGGCCACCTCGGCCGGAGCATTAAGTCGCAGCACCAGCTCACGGCCATCCCACTGAGCACGGAACAGCTGATTGCTGCTGCCACAGAGGATCGGCAACCAGTGCGGGGCGGGCAGGTCGCACTGAGTACTATTGATAATGGTACTAAGGTATTGATTAACGGACTGGATTCGAGTTTCTGGCATGACGTAGGTCTATGGTTCAGGGTAGAATTCAGCGCAGTTTAACCCGCAATCTCCCTGCCGTCTCTGCTGATATCGAGGTTTTCATGCGCAACGTTCTTAACCGGATGACAGTCCTGCTGTCTGGCCTGATTCTGGCAGGCACCGCTCAGTCGGCTGATCTGACGGTGTACACCTATGACTCATTTATCTCTGAATGGGGCCCTGGCCCGCAGCTGGAAAAAGCCTTCGAGCAACACTGCCAGTGTGATATCAAGTTTATCGGTGTAGAAGATGGCGTCAGCATTCTTAACCGGTTACGCATTGAAGGTGAACGGACCAAAGCCGATGTCATCCTGGGTATCGACGACGCCCTGATGGAAGAGACCCGTGCAACCGGGCTGATTACCGAGCATCAGCAGGATCTGAGCCCGTTAAAAGCGGAGCTGAACTGGCAGGACTCACAGTTCGTACCCGTCGATTACGGCTACTTTGCCTTTATTTACGACAGCCGCAAGATCAGCCAGCCGGTTACCTCGCTTAAAGCGCTGGTCGAATCCGATGCGCGGGTGCTCTATCAGGACCCCCGCACCAGCACGCCAGGCCAGGGCCTGATGATGTGGATGAAAGCGGTTTACGGTGAGCAGTCCAGCCAGGGCTGGCAGCAGCTGGCCGGGCACACGGTCACCGTCACCAAGGGCTGGTGGGAAGCCTACAGTATGTTCCTTAAAGGCAGTGCCGATTACGTGCTCAGCTACACTACCTCACCGGCTTATCACCAGCTGAATGAGCAAACCAGCCACTACAAAGCGGCACCGTTCAGTGAAGGGCATATTGCCCAGGTCGAGCTGGCTGCCGTCACCCGCACCAGCCAGAACCCTGCACTGGCCCGGCGCTTTGTCAGCTTTTTAACCTCGGATGAGGCCCAGCGCATTATCCCGGTGACCAACTGGATGCTGCCGGTGCGCGATAATGTTGAGCTGCCCCCGGCGTTTAATCAGCTGATGCAGCCCACTCGTATCGGTTTCAGCGCCAGCGAGATGGCAGATCAGCGTAAAGGCTGGCTGCGTGAATGGCGTAATGCCGCCGCACTCTGATCAGCAGCCTGCACGCTTTGATTCTTTCCCGTCTCAAACACCACAGCGACATCATCGCCGGGCTGATCAGCCTCGGCGCGATGGTGCTGATCAGTGTGGCTGCCTTTTATGGCCTGATCGGCTTCAGTGGCCAAGGGGCCGACTGGCAGCTGCTCAGTGATAACTATTATCAGTCGATCCTGCTGTTTTCGATCAAGCAGGCAGCCCTGAGCATGTTGCTGGCACTGCTGCTGGCCTGGCCGGTAGCACGGGCGCTGTATTACGGCCGCCTGCCGCTTCAGCACAGTTTTCTTAGCCTGTGCATTCTCTGTTTTGTAATGCCCACCCTGGTGCTGATCACCGGGCTGGTCGCCCTGCTGGGGCGGGAAGGTCTGCTCACTCCGCTGCTGGGAGAGTCCTGGAATCTGTATGGCCTCAATGGCATTCTGATCGCCCATATCTATCTCAATCTGCCCTTTGCGGTGCGGGTGTTATTACAGGCCCTGCACAATATCCCGGATCTGAGCTGGAAGCTGGC
>JAIBDV010000074.1 GCA_024686055.1 Neptuniibacter sp. | reverse complement strand
GGCAAACGCCTGGGTGAACGCTCAGTGCAATTACGGCTGGACCACTGGGGCCGCCACCAGGGCATCAGCGGTAAGGTTCATCCGCATAAGCTGCGCCACAGCTTTGCCAGCCATCTGCTGGAGTCCAGTGGTGATTTGCGGGCGGTACAGGACCTGCTGGGCCATGAAGATATCTCCACCACCCAGATCTACACCCACCTGGACTTTCAGCACCTGATGTCCGTGTACGAAAAGGCCCACCCCAGGGCACAACGAGGTAACGACGATGATTAAGTGCATCACCTTTGATCTGGACGATACGCTGTGGGCGGTTGATCCGGTGGTGCATCAGGCTAACCTGACCCTGATGCAGTGGCTGCAGGACAACGCCCCCCTCTTTACCCAGCGTTTTGAACTGGCTGACCTGGCCGAGCTGCGCCACCAGGCCCTGCTGGCCCGGCCAGAAATCAGCCATAGCGTAACGCTGATCCGCCGCCAGGTACTGGAAAGTGGCCTGCGACAAGCGGGCTACAACGCCGAACAGATTCCAGCGCTGGTCAATGCGGCTTTCGAGGTATTCCTTGAAGCCCGCCAGCGGGTCAGCTTTTTTAACCATGCGCTGGATATCCTCGACCAGCTCAAGCAGCTGGGTTACCAGATTGGCGCGCTAAGTAATGGTAACGCCGATATTCACCGCACCGGACTGGGCGGGCACTTTGATTTCCAGTTCAACGCCGATGGCGTTGGCACCGAAAAACCGCACCCGCTGATGTTCCACAGAATGCTTGAGCACACTGGCCTCAAGCCCAGCCAGGTGGTCCATATCGGTGATAACCCGGTCGCCGACATTGAAGGGGCTCACAACAGCGGTGTCTGGTCGATCTGGGTCAACCTAAAAGGCGAAACATGGCCTGGCGGCCACGCCCCTCACCAGCAGGTCCAGTGCCTGAGCCAGCTGCCGGTCGCCATTGAAAAAATCCGCCAGCAAGCAGCACAGCAACTCGCCCTCTGATCGCCTCACAAAGGAGTCCGCGACCACATCCATTAGTCCTGTGGTCGTGCGAATCCCCTATAGAAGCAGTGTATAGTCGCAAGGCTATGCACGGATCAGGGCCAGACACACCATATATATACCCGCAAGCACATATAACAGGGTTGTTATCTTTTCTGCAGGAGCGCAGTACATGTACGCCGCTATCGTTAGCTTTGTCGATCGCTGTTTACGGCTGATTGGCTGTAAAACCGTTAACCAGCAATTTCTGCTGTCCTACGCCTTTATCTTTATCCTGGCCGCAGCCACCGGTGTCTCACTCTACCTGAGCATGGCGATCAGCCCTCAGACCATGGACCTGGCCGGACGCCAGCGCATGCTCACTCAGCAGCTGACCAAGGAAGCCCTGCTGGTCGCCGCCGGGGCCATTCAACGCCCGCAGCTGGAAGGTACCCTGGCGCTGTATGAACGCAGCCACCGTGCATTGATGAACGGCGCCCCTGCAGAGCATATCAACCGTATAGAGCAGCCGGTGATCATTCAGCAGATGCGGCGCGCTGAACAACTCTGGCAGCCTTACAAAACCAGTCTGTTTGGCCACATTCAGCAACCTTCCGTTCAGAGCCTGCGCCAGCTGCAGCAACAGGCCGATCAGTTACAGGTTCAGCTCGATAATACCATCGGCATGATCACCCGCGCCGCCCATAAAACCGAACGTTTCCAGTTACAGCTGGCCGTGGGCTGTATTGTTTTCATCCTGATGCTGGTGGTGCTGGGGCGTATTTTTGGCCTCTACACCCTGATGCACAACGTGGATCGACTGAACCGGCGGATGAATGAGGTCGGCGATGGTAAATTCACCCACCGTTTTCAGATCAGCCACACCGATAACGAAGTCGGCCAGCTGTACAGCAACTTCAACAGCATGCTGGACCATGTCGGTGACCTGATGCGCCAGGTACAACAGACCGTCAGCAACACTGAAAATCATGTCGGTAACGTGGTCGCCGCCACAGAAGATGCCGAACATGGCGTGCGCCGCCAGTATGAGGATATCGAACTGATCGCCACGGCGATGAAAGAGATGACCAGCTCGGTACAGGAGGTCGCCAGCAATGCCGCCGAAGCCGAAAGCGCTGCGCGTAACACTGACCTGCAGGCCCGTAATGGCGGCCAGGTCGTGGCCGAAGCTGGCAGTAGCACTGAGCGTATGCTATCCACTCTGCGTACGACCGAAGCCACTCTGAACGGACTGGCCCAGGCGACCCAGGATGTCGGCAACGTCACCTCGGTGATCAACGGTATCGCCGAACAGACCAACCTGCTGGCCTTGAATGCCGCAATTGAGGCCGCCCGTGCGGGTGATCAGGGCCGGGGGTTTGCCGTGGTTGCCGACGAAGTCCGCACCCTGGCACAACGTACCCAGACGTCCACCCAGGAAATTCAGACCATCATCGAGCAGCTGCAAAAGCAGGCGGGTGAAGCCGTCTGCTCAATGAGCCAGAGCACTGAACTGGCCGTTCACAGCAGCGAGATGTCGCTTTCCGCCGCTGAAACCCTGAGCGATATTGTCATCTCAACCGACACTATCTCCAGCATGAACAGCCAGATCGCCACCGCGTCAGAACAACAGAGCCAGGTGGTGCTGGATATAGATCAGCGAGTGGTCAATATCTCTGATATGGCCAGCAATACCAAGCACGACACTGGTAAAGTGGTGGTTGCCACGGAACAGATACGTGATGAAATTCAGATACTTAACCAGCTAGTACAGCGATTCAAGATATGACCTCCTGGGTTCGGAGGGGCCGGCTGAGACAACCGGCCCTGCATCCCTGATGCAAATCAATCGTTCATTCAAATAGCGGTCACAGACTGGCTCTTATAGGTCAAAATTGTTAATGTTGGCCGCCTCGGCCATCCGCCCCGCGATGGCTCCTCAGACGTCACCGCCGCGCGGTTGCAGGAGGCCTTATGAACGCTGCCCTATCTACTTTTATCGATCGCTGCCTGCGCCTCGTTGGTTGTAAAACCATCAACCAGCAGTTCCTGCTGTCCTACACCATCATCTTCCTGCTGGCGACCGCGTCCGGTGTGTCACTGTATCTGAGTATGGCAATCGACCCGCAGACCATTAACATTGCCGGTCGCCAGCGAATGCTCAGCCAGCGCATCGCCAAAGAAACCATGCTGGTCGCCGCCAACATCGAACAGCAAAGCCAGCTGCAGAAAACCATCCGGCTGTTTGAGCAATCCCATAACGCCATCCTCAATGGCGACCCGCAGCAAAATATGAATGCCCTGACCGACCGGGCTATCATCGCCCAGCTCAACCATGTCGGCAGCCTCTGGCAGCGCTATAAACCGCTGGTACTCGACTATGCCAGCCAGCCGGACAACAACCGCCTGCGCCAGATCCACCAGCAATCACCGGTACTGCTCAAAGAGATGAATAAGGCCGTGGTAATGATGACTCGCGCCTCCACCGACACCACCCAGTTCCAGCTGCTGCTGGCCTTTGCCTGTGTGGTATTGATCGTCGTGCTGGTGATTCTGGGTCGGGTCTTCGGCTTACACACCCTGGTAGCCAATATGAGCCGACTGAACCGGCGGATGTCTCAGGTCGGAGATGGCGATTTTCGTCATCGCTTTACGATCAGTCATACCGATAACGAAGTAGGCCAGCTGTTTAACAGCTTCAACATCATGCTGGAGCACATCAGCGACTTAATGCGCACCGTGCAGCAGACCGCCCGCAACACCGAGCAGCATGTCAGTAATGTTACAGTCGCCACCGATGATGCCGCCCAGGGCGTGGGGCGTCAGTACGATGATATTGAGCAGATCGCCACCGCCATGAACGAAATGGCCAGTACCGTGCAGGATGTAGCCGGTAACGCAGCCCAGGCCGAACAGGCCGCCCAGAGCACCGATCAGGCCGCTCGCAATGGTGGTCAGGTCGTCCATGCGGCAGGCGACAGCACAGAACGTCTGCTGACAACACTTAAAACCACCGCTAACACACTGCGTGAGCTGGAAGATGCCACCCGTGAAGTGGGTAACGTGACCTCGGTAATCAACGAAATCGCTGGCCAGACCAACCTGCTGGCCCTCAACGCCGCCATCGAAGCCGCCCGCGCCGGTGATCAGGGCCGTGGTTTTACCGTGGTGGCCGATGAAGTGCGTACTCTGGCACAACGCACCCAGAGCTCCACTCAGGAAATCCAGAGCATTATTGAACGGCTGCAGAGCCAGGCCCGTCAGGCGGTCAGCTCCATGCAGGAAAGTACTGAGCTGGCTGAGCACAGCTGTGAGCTGTCACGTACCGCTGAAGAAACCCTGGCTGAGATCGTCAAAGCAACGGAGACTATCTCGACCATGAACAGCCAGATCGCCGCCGCATCCGAGCAGCAGAATCTGGTCGCCGTAGACATCGACAAACGGGTCGTGAATATCTCCGGGGTGGCTGGCCATACCCGTGACGACACTAACAAGGTTGTCGCCTCCACCAATGATATTCGCCGCGAGATCGGCGAGCTGAACCAGATGGTCCAGCGCTTCCAGCTCTGATCGCCCGGCCGGTTTAACCGGCCAGGAAAATCTCCAGCAGATCATTGAGAAACAGCCGACCCTGCGGGGTCGGTGCCAGCACATCCGGATCGTCCATCAGCATACCGCGCTGGCGTGCCTGCTGTAGCAGTGGTTCCATCACCGCCAGCGGCAGCCCGGTGCGTTCACTGAACAGGGCACAGGGCACCCCCGCATGCAGGCGCAGCACGTTCATCATAAATTCGAACGGCAGATCTTCCGCCGCTACCACCTGAGCACCACTGACTTTGTCCAGCGCCGCCATATAGGCTTTGGGCTGGCGCAATTTCCAGCGCCGCACCACCTCACCACCAGGCCCGGTCACCTTGCCGTGGGCCCCCGCGCCGATACCGATATAGTCGCCGAACTGCCAGTAGTTCAGATTGTGCCGTGCCTGGCGGCCCGGCTGAGCATAGCCGGAAATTTCATACTGGCGATAGCCCGCATTGGCCAGCAGCTGCCAGCCCATTTCCTGAATATCCCACAGGGTTTCATCCACCGGCAGGCTCGGGGGCCGGGCATGGAATTCGGTATTGGGCTCAATGGTCAGCTGATACCAGGACAGATGCTCCGGTGCCAGTGCAATCGCTTTGAGCAAGTCCCCCCGCGCCAGGTCCTGAGTCTGTCCCGGCAGACCATGCATCAGGTCGATATTGATATTATCGAAGCCAATCTCACGGGCCTTCTCGAACGCCAGCTGGGCATCTCCGGCACTGTGAATACGGCCCAGCGCACTCAGACAGCTATCATCAAAACTCTGTACCCCCAGTGACAGGCGATTAACCCCCGCGGCCCGAAAACCAGCAAAGCGGGCCTGCTCGAACGTACCCGGATTGGCTTCCATGGTGATTTCACAATCATCCGCCAGACTCAGTCGCGCCCGCACGCCATCCAGAATCTGCTGCATCGCTTCAGCCGAGAACAGGCTCGGTGTACCACCACCGATAAAAATCGACTGGCACTGTCGGGTATCAGTCAGCAGCAACTCCTGTTCCAGATCAGCCATCAATGCGGCGATATACCCCGCTTCCGGGACGGTCTCACCGGCCTGATGGGAGTTGAAATCACAGTAGGGGCACTTGCGTACACACCAGGGAATATGGATATAAAGCGACAGCGGAATCACAACTACAACACCGTTTGAGTGGTGAGCGCCAACGGCTGGCGCTCGGGTTGGTTCAGAACAGGCAGGTTTACTTCAGGTAAGGCTCAATGCGGGCGATCAGCTCTTTCACCGCCTGGCCACGATGGCTGAGCTGGTTCTTCTGCTCTGGTGCCAGCTGGGCTGACGCCTTGCCCAGTGCAGGGATCAGGAACAGCGGGTCATAGCCAAAACCATTATCACCACAACTCTCTGGCAGAATGACCCCCTCCCAGGCACCCTGACAGATCAGTGGGGTCGGGTCTTCGGCGTGGCGCATAAACGCCAGCACACAGCGAAAACGCGCCGTACGCTGCGTCTCAGGCACATCCTGCAGCGCCGCCAGCAGTTTGGCGTTGTTGCTGGCATCGGTGGCACCTTCACCGCTGTAGCGCGCCGAATAGATGCCTGGTGCGCCCTGCAGGGCATCCACTTCCAGCCCGGAGTCATCCGCCAGCGCAGGCAGGCCAGTCAGCTGTGCCGCATGACGGGCTTTGAGGATGGCATTTTCGACAAAGCTGAGGCCAGTTTCATCGGCATCGCTGACATCAAATTCAGACTGCGGCAGCACCTCGATATGCCACTGGCCCAGCACCTGGCTGAACTCACGCAATTTCCCCTTGTTGCCACTGGCCAGAACAATCCTGTTAATCATCTTTTTCTCACCTGTTTCAGATCGCCACAGCATAAACGAAAACGCCGCTGACAACGATTGGCAGCGGCGCGTTCAGAAGCCCATCGGGCCTCAGTCCATGTAGAATTTCTGTTCAAAGTTGATGGTATAGGCGGGCTTGTTCGGATCAGGCTGAATATCCAGCGCAATACGCATGACCTGAGCATCGGTAAAGCCAAAAGAGCCGATGTAGTAGATCGCTTTGCCTTCGTCGATCTTATTGAACTTCATCTGCTGCTCCTGACTGATCAGGTTAGTTGCCTTGCCTGACACCAGCGCATTGACGGCCTTCAGTGAGCCATCGTCCTGCTTTTTCAGCACCGAGACATTGACCAGCGCCCGCCGTTTACCACGAATCAGGTTGTTCTGCTGAGCGATCTCCGGTTTTACAAAGCTGCTGTTAAAGGCGTTGTAGTGGATTTCGTAGTTGTCGTATTCAACAAACTGGGCGGCACTGGCGGCACAGCTCAGCGCCAGAGCAAGGCTGGCCAGCAGGGTCTGGCCGGTACGTCGTATAGAAATGGTCATAAAGCAGTCCTGATCCTTATCGAGTTATACGGTAGATGGCGATCTCGCCCAGCATATTGGGCCACAGGCGGGTCCACCAATGATCACGGTGCGAGTGATCCACGACAGTACGGTCCTGAATGTAGATATTTCGCTGGACACAGAGGCGCTCGAAATCCTTGAAGGTACAGAAGTGAATGTTCGGCGTGTTGTACCAAGTATAGGGCAGGAATTTCGACACCGGCATCTTGCCACGAAAGGCCAGATAGCCCCGTGCCCGCCAGTGGCCGAAGTTGGGGAAGGTGACGATGCACTCTTTACCGATCCGCAGCATCTCATCAACAATCAGGTCCGGCCGCTCCATTACCTGCAGCGCCTGGGTCATAATCACCGTGTCAAAGCTGTTGTCACGCAGCGTGGCCAGGCCATCGTCGATGTTCTTCTCGATCACCGACACGCCCTTCTCCAGGCAGGCAGTAATATTGCCCGGATTGATCTCCAGCCCATAGCCGGTCACAGCCTTGTTCAGCATCAGATGCTGCAGCAGCTCGCCCTCGCCACAGCCCAGATCCAGCACCCGGCTACCCGGCTTTACCCATTCATCAATAATTTCCAGATCAGCCCGCATCTCAGTTACCCTCCCCGGTGGTCAGCGCAGGAACATCAGCATCCACCTGCGTCATGTAAGCGCGGAACACTTCCATATAGCGGGGAATTGGAATCAGAAACGCATCGTGGCCATGATCCGCGGCGATTTCGGCGTAACTGACCTTCTTGCCTGCGTCGATCAAGGCATCAACGATCTCCCGCGAACGCTCCGGTGCAAAGCGCCAGTCGGTGGTAAACGCGGCGACAAAAAATTTACAGCGGGTCTGGGCCACCGCGGTGGCCAGACAATCACCGTACTCGGCGGCCGGGTCATAGTAATCCAGCGCTTTGGTCATCAACAGATAAGTGTTGGCATCAAACTCGGTGGAGAACCGCTCGCCCTGATAGCGCAGGTAGGACTCGACCTCAAATTGCGGGGTAAAGTCGAAGCTGAGATTGCCAGAGCGCAGTTCACGGCCAAACTTCTCTCGCATACCGTCGGCCGACAGGTAGGTAATATGGCCCAGCATCCGCGCCAGCATCAAGCCAGTGCGTGGCACCGTGTCTTCACCGTAGTAGTGCCCGTCATGGAACTCTATATCCCGGCTGATTGCCTGGCGAGCCACTTCGTTAAAGGCGATATTCTGCGCCGACAGTTTAGGCGCAGAGGCAATTACCAGACAGTGACGCAGCCGCTCAGGAAAATCGATCGACCACTGTAGCGCCTGCATCCCGCCCAGGCTGCCACCAACAATCGCCGCCCACTGGTCAATGCCAAAATGGTCCGCCAGTCGCACCTGACTGTTAACCCAGTCCTGGACCGTCACAATCGGAAAGTCCGGACCGTAAGGCTTACCCGTGTCCGGGTTGGTGCTGCCCGGCCCGGTGGAACCATGACAGCCACCCAGGTTATTCAGCCCGATGACAAAGAACTTGTTGGTATCAATCGGCTTGCCCGGGCCAATCGCACTGTCCCACCAGCCAGGCTTTTTATCATCAGCAGTGTGATAACCGGCAACGTGGTGGTGGCCCGACAGAGCATGACAGATCAGGATCGCATTAGAACGATCAGCATTGAGGGTACCGTAGGTTTCGATCACCAGATCATAACAGTTAAGCGTGCGGCCACAGGCCAGCGCCAGCGGTTGATCAAAATGCAGGGTTTGCGGCTGAACAAGGCCAACCGAGTCGGCAGGGAATTCGTGAGACATCAGACATACTCGACAAAACAGTAAGACAAAAAAGTTAACAGTTATGCGCGTCGAGCATCACATTTCGTAAAACAGTAACGGACAGGGCTGTAACAGCAGGTCAAAATCAAACACGTCAATCTCGCTCCAGGGTTAACGCCTCGGGCAGACGGCCAGGTGCCGCGATTCTGATCCGCTTCTGTCGTCCCAGTTCGCCACTGACGATGGTGATCGCGCCTTTGGCAACACCAAACTGTCTGGCCAGAAATTTGATCAGATGCGCATTGGCTTTGCCGTCAACAGGCGGTGCGGTAATGCGTATTTTCAGGCTGTCACCGTGCAGGCCACAGAACTCATCTTTGGAGGCCTTGGGCTGCAGGTGACAACTTAGCAGCAGGTCTTCAGCCTGCCAGCGGTAATAACTCAAAACGGTGCCAGCATACTCAGCTGTGCCTGGATAATCTGGATCGCCAGGAAGATAACAATCGGCGACAGATCCAGCCCACCCAGTGGTGGAATCACCTTACGCACCAGCGCAAACAGCGGTTCAGTCAGCTGCAATAGTAATTGGGGTGCAGGGTGATAGCTGCCAGGAGCAACCCAGCTGATAATCACACTGCCCAGCACCGCCCAGAAATACACGGTGAGGATCATATCCACTACGCCCAGTACTGACACCAGTGCCAGTGCCACCATATCAGGGAAGCCCTGATTAGAGGACGCCAGTACCAGCAGTATAAACGTGGCGAATTTCACCAGCACCGCCAGCAGCAGTGCTGACAGATCCCAGCGGCCCATGCGCGGCAGTACTTTCTGCAGCGGCGCCATCGGCAATGCCGTGGCACGTACCACCGCCTGGGAAATCGGATTGTAGTAGTCGGCCTGTGACAGCTGCAGCAAGAACCGCATGATCACCAGAAAGGCGTAAAGACTGCCGAATGTATTGATGATCAGGGAGATCGGATCCTGTCCCATATGACATCCTGTATAAGCGCTTGATTTGCGAAAAGTATAGAGGCAACCGGCGATATTTTATACCGCTGGCTGCCAATCCGGTTTACAAAAAAGGTCAGCCGTCGCCCAGTTCACGGCCCAGTTCTTCAGAACGGTCGCTACAGGCCTGCATGCCATCCATAAAGATCTGGCGTAGCCCGGCGTCTTCATAGCTGTTGATTGCCCGCTCTGTAGTGCCATTGGGTGAGGTCACCCGGCGGCGCAGTTCCGCCGGAGGAAACTCGCTTGCTGCTGCCATGGTTGCAGCACCCTGAGCCGTCTGCAGCGTCAGCTGGGTCGCGACGTCTTCCGACAGTCCCAGCTTCATGCCCGCTTCAATCATCGCTTCCATCACCAGGAAGTAATAGGCCGGACCACTACCAGACACGGCGGTTACGGCATCCAGCTCGGCTTCGCTGTTCACCCACAGCGCAATACCGGTCGCGTGC
>JAIBDV010000301.1 GCA_024686055.1 Neptuniibacter sp. | reverse complement strand
TTACCATGGATAAGCAGCAGATTATCGATATCACCAAACAAATGGGTGCCTATGAGTTTGCAGCAGGCATGCCTGAATTTTGTGGTGTGATTTCTGACCGCCCAACAACCTGTGCCAAGCGTGAGCGAGTCGAAGAAGAAGAGTCAAACTTCGACTATGAAGTGTTGGAACGTGCACTTGATAATGCTCAGGTCATTTCGATTGATGACATAGTAGAAGATGTGAATGTCCATGCTGAGGTAGAAGCGCTGACCAAAGTATCTGAAAACCAGATTATCATTGATGTCAGAGCGCCGCAGGAGTCTGAGCGCAAGCCATTGAACCTGCCGGGCTGTGAAATTCTGGCAGTGCCGTTCTTCAAGCTTGAAAGTACGTTTGAGGCGCTGGACGGCAGTAAAGAGTACCTGCTGTACTGTGACAAAGGTGTCATGAGCCAGATGCATGCTCAGACCTTGCAGGACAAGGGCTACAGCAATGTAAAAGTATATCGTCCGGGTGCCAGCGACTGAGTTCGCTGGCATTCAGGGCCTGAGCTTCACCTGTCTGGGTAATAAAAAGCGGGACTAAAACTGTGGATCCCCAGGCGGGTAAAGTTGTCATAGGGCAAGATTGTGTCGACAATTTGTCGATCTGAGCCCTGTGACAAACTAAAACGGCGGCAGTTTTATTGCCTGGCGTCGTCTTTTCGGGTTTAATTGTGAGCCATTTTTAACCTCTGCAACTGACTTTTATCGTCACGTTCGTGACTGTTTGAAGCGGTTTGGGCAGGTTTGTTAATTAATAGGAGCCCCAAGATGCAAAATCTCCTCTCAGAAGGCTTGACCTTAATGGTCTTCGGTATGGGATTTGTCTTCGTCTTCCTGACGCTGTTGGTCTTTACTACCCGTGGCATGTCTGCACTGGTAACTAAATACGCTCCGGATGCGGCCCCAGCCGCAGCACCGAAGCCAGCAGCGAAACCCGCTGTTGCACCGGCAGGAAACAATGACGAGCTGATCGCAGTTATGACTGCAGCGGTACATAAGTTCCGCTCCTGAATAACAGCTCGCGGATATAACAACGAATAATTTGCATTAAATTGACAGAAGGCCATTACTCATGTCCGACGTAAAGAAACCTCTGGGCATTACGGATGTCGTACTCCGGGACGCTCATCAGTCCCTGTTCGCGACCCGTATGCGCGTCGAAGATATGCTACCGATCGCCGAGAAGCTGGATAAAGTTGGCTTCTGGTCCCTGGAGAGCTGGGGCGGTGCGACGTTTGATTCATGTATCCGTTTTATCGGTGAAGACCCATGGGAGCGCATTCGTCTGCTGAAGCAGGCGATGCCCAACACCCGTCAGCAGATGTTGCTGCGTGGTCAGAACCTGCTGGGTTACCGTCACTATGCCGATGACGTGGTGGACAAGTTCGTAGAACGCGCTGCCAAAAACGGTGTTGATGTGTTCCGTATCTTTGATGCGATGAACGACCCACGCAACCTGGATCGTGCGATCCAGGCCGTTAAGGCGACCGGTAAGCATGCGCAGGGCACGATCTCTTACACCAAGAGTCATGTCCATACGATTGAAAACTGGGTGGACTACGCCAAGCAGCTGGAAGATCTGGGTGCTGAATCGATTGCCATCAAAGACATGTCCGGCATCCTGACGCCGTACGATGCTTTCGATCTGGTATCCCGACTGAAAGCGCAGACTGACCTGGAAGTGCAGTTGCATGCCCATGCGACGTCCGGCCTGTCGGATATGACGATTCTGAAAGCCGTTGAAGCCGGTATTGACCGTGTTGATACAGCAATCTCTTCCATGTCCATGACGTACGGCCATACGGCGACTGAGTCTGTGGTTGCTGCACTGGCAGGCACTGATCGCGATACCGGTCTGGACCTCAATCAGCTGGAAGAAATTGCGGCTTACTTCCGTGAAGTGCGCAAGAAGTATGCAGGCTTCGAAGGCTCTCTGCGTGGTACGGACTCCCGTATCCTGGTGGCTCAGGTGCCAGGTGGCATGCTGACCAATATGGAAAGCCAGCTGAAGCAGCAGGGCGCCGCAGACAAGTTTGATGAGGTACTGGCTGAGATCCCACGGGTGCGTGAAGATCTGGGCTGGATTCCTCTGGTAACGCCAACGTCGCAGATTGTGGGAACACAGGCTGTGATTAACGTCCTGATGGGCGAGCGTTACAAAACCATATCCAAAGAAGTACAGGGCATCCTGAAAGGCGAATACGGTGCAGCCCCTGCGCCTTTTAACGCTGAACTGCAGGCCCGTGTACTGGATGGTGGCGAAGCGATTACCTGTCGTCCGGCTGATCAGCTGGAGCCTGAAATGGACAAGCTGGTTGTTGAGCTGCGTGAACTGGCAAAAGAGAAAGGCGTCAGCCTGACTCTGGGCGAGAACGAAATTGATGACGTTCTGACCTATGCGCTGTTCCCGCAGATCGGGCTGAAATTCCTGGAAAACCGTAACAACCCTGATGCATTTGAACCTGCACCGACTCTGGAGGACGCACAAGCCATGGCTGCACCTAAGAAAACTGGACCAGAAGTTTACACCATCGCTGTTAATGGCCAGAACTACGTAGTTCAGGTAACTGAAGGTGGTGATATTTCTGCGGTTGCGCCAGCGGCGGCACCGGCTGCTGCGCCTGCTGCTGCTGCGCCAGCGGGCGACGCGGAATCTGTCCCAGCGCCACTGGCGGGTAATATCTGGAAAGTTCAGGTTGCTGCAGGCCAGGCGATTCAGGAAGGTGACGTGCTGGTAATTCTGGAAGCGATGAAGATGGAGACTGAAATCCGTGCAGCGCGCGCCGGTACAGTTGTCAGCATCGACGTTAAAGAAGGCGATGCGGTACAGGTAGGCGACAGCCTGCTGACGCTGGCATAAGGGTTACTGAGCATGGATAAATTGCTAGAACTCTGGCAGGCATCTGGCATCTACAACATGCAGTTCGGCCAGCTAACGATGATCATCGTTGGCTTGCTGCTGCTGTTTTTGGCGATCCGGAAAAACTTTGAGCCGCTGTTGCTGGTTCCAATCGGTTTTGGTGGCATTATGGCCAACATTCCTGAAGCGGGCCTGGCCTTCTCTGCGGTAGAAAACGCCGTGCATTTTGCTCAGCCTGAAGTAATGCAGGCAATGGCGAAAGCACTGGGGCTGGTGTCTACTGACCCACATGAAGTGCTGCATGCATACCACGGCGCTAGCGCTGCGGCTCATGATGCGGCCGTTAATGTGGCGCAGGACAGTGGTTATAACAACGGTATGCTGTACAACTTCTATACCGTTGCGATTGCCTCAGGTGCGGCACCGCTGCTGATCTTCATGGGTGTAGGTGCCATGACAGACTTTGGTCCGCTGCTGGCGAATCCGAAGACTCTGTTCCTCGGCGCTGCTGCACAGTTTGGTATCTTTGCCACTGTACTGGGTGCTGTAACACTGAGCATGCTGGGCATCATGGACTTCAGTATTCAGGACGCTGCTGCTATCGGTATCATCGGTGGTGCAGATGGCCCGACAGCTATTTACGTAGCGAGCATGCTGGCACCTCAGTTACTGGGTGCAATTGCGGTTGCGGCATACTCCTACATGGCGCTGGTACCGATGATTCAGCCGCCGATCATGCGTGCTTTGACCACTGAAGCGGAGCGTAAAATCTCCATGGTGCAGCTGCGTCACATCAGCAAGAACGAGAAGATCATGTTCCCGATTCTGCTGCTGATCCTGGTTGCATTGCTGCTGCCGGATGCGGCACCACTGCTGGGTATGTTCTGTTTCGGTAACCTGATGCGTGAATGTGGTGTGGTTGACCGTCTGAGCGACACGGCTCAGAACGCGCTGATCAACATCGTAACCATCTTCCTGGGTCTGTCTGTTGGTTCCAAGCTGTCTGCGGACAAGTTCCTGGACGTACAGACACTGGGCATTCTGATCCTGGGTGTTGTTGCCTTCGGTATCGGTACAGCCTGTGGCGTCATGATGGCCAAGTTCATGAACAGGATGGAAGGCGGTAACGCTATCAACCCGCTGATCGGCTCTGCCGGTGTATCTGCGGTACCGATGGCGGCACGTGTTTCCAACAAGCTGGGTCTTGAAGCTAACCCGCAAAACTTCCTGCTGATGCACGCAATGGGCCCGAACGTGGCCGGCGTAATCGGCTCGGCAGTTGCGGCGGGTGTGATGATCAAGTTTGTTGGCTAAGCTGACAGCATGATTAAAAAAGCCGCCTTCGGGCGGTTTTTTTGTGCCTGTTTGTCAGGGGGGGGGGGGCTGGGGCTGGATATAAAAACACCCCGAACTATTATCGATAGCGGGGTGTTCCGTTACGGCTGTGTGGGAACCGGTATTAGTGTCCGGCCAGTACTTCCATATGTGCTTGCACACTGAATGCCAGCGAGACCGGGTTGTAGCCACCTTCGAGTACAGACACCAGTCGGCCTTTACAGCTGCTCTGAGCGATATCCAGCAGTACCTGAGTGACCCAG
>JAIBDV010000251.1 GCA_024686055.1 Neptuniibacter sp. | reverse complement strand
GTGAGGGTGGAGCCCAGGGTGGTGGTCAGGACGATGTTGGCGGCCAGCTGGGCGTTGCCGCCCATACCGCGCGCCATCACGAAGCTGGCGGCGGCGGTGGGGCAGCCGAACAGGACGAATAGCATCGCCAGCTGCTGGCCCTCAAAGCCGTACCACCAGGCACCGGTGGTGAGAATGATGGGCAGAATCAGCAGTTTGCTGGCGGTGGCCCAGGCAGCCTGGGCGGAGGTGTCGCGCAGGCTTTTCAGGCTCAGTGAACCGCCGATGGCCAGCAGCGCCAGCGGCAGGGTGAGGTTGGCGAAGTACTGCCCGGTTTTGTTGAGAATGGTCGGCAACTCCAGCTGATAAATGGAGATCGGCAGGGCCAGCAGCACCGCCAGGATCAGCGGGTTTTTGATGATCTCCAGCAGTGCGTGGGTCAGGTTCAGCCGGTTGGTCTGCTGCATTGGCAGGGTCAGGCAGATGATCGACAAAGTGTTATAAAGCGGGATCACCATGGCCAGCAGAATCGCCCCCTGGGCCAGCCCGGAATCACCGAACAGATTGTAGGCCACAGCCAGCCCGACGATGCCGTAGTTACCCCGAAACGCGCCCTGAATAAACACCCCCAGATCCCGCCCATCAGTAATCCAGCGTGCCGCCAGCCACCATAATAGTAAGTACGTACTTACTGTGCCGCCCGCCAGATAGATCAGTTGTTGCAGATCGAACACGGCCTGGAAGTCGGTGCGCACGATGGCCATAAACACCAGTGCAGGCAGGGTAAGGGTGAATACCAGCCGGGAGGCGGTGGCGACAAAGTTATCGTCAATCAGGCGGATGCGTTTGAGAAAAATGCCAAGGAAAACGATAAAGAAAATTGGCGCGGTGACATTGGCGGTAAAGGCCAGCGATTGCAGATAAGACTCCACGGAAGGTCCCTGATGGCGGATAAACAGGGGCGCGAGTTTAGCACTGCCAGTGGTCGTTTCGGTGTATTTAAGCGCGGGCGCATGTTGGGGCACATTATGCTGGGCCCCAACGGCGCGGGTTTTTGGCGGTGCGGTTTACAGCTCAATCGTCAGCGTAGCGCTGGCCGGTCGGGCGCAGCATAACAGCACTTCCTGCTCATCCACGTCGGCGCTGGGGGGCTGCGGGTAATATACCTGGCCCTGGCTGAGACTGGCTTTGCAGCTGCCGCACTGGCCGTTACGACAGGCGAACTCGGGACTGAAACCGTGGGCTTCGGCCAGTTCCAGCAGGCTGCCATCGCCGGGCTGCCAGGCCAGTTCGGTGCCATCGATACTGACCTGCGCCTGGTCGATCTCCGGTGCCGATGAGGCATTGGCGGTGGCGTTCGGGTAGCAACGCTGCAGCTGGGCCGGGCCGAACGATTCGGCGAAAATCTGTTTATCCTGTACCCCCAGCATGCGCAGCTGATCATAGCTGTGCTGCATAAAACCGGCCGGACCACAGAGGTAAATCTGATGGTCATGCAGGTCACCCAGGCTGTGCAGCAACGGGCCGTCGATATGGCCCTGAAACTGATAATCAGGCCCTTGCAGCAGTTCCGGTTCGGGCTGGCTGAGCACTGAAATGACCTTGATCTCACTGCCCGCCATGGCTGATAGCATCGCCAGCTCCGTGGTGAACGCACGCTGGGCTGCGTTGCGGGCGCTGTAGATCAGCGTGACCGGTCGCAACCGCCGTTTGGCGATCGCGGTGTTCACCAGCTGGCGCACCATGGACAGCAGCGGGGTGATGCCGACACCCGCCGCCAGTAGTAAAAGTGGGCCACGGGCATCGTCCTGCAGGGTGAACTCACCTGCCGGGCCACGGGCCTGTAATTTCATGCCGGGGCGAATCTGCTGGTGCAGGTAGTGGGAGAAGATGCCGGGACTGCCGTCGGCGTGCTGGTCCCGTTTGACGCTGATGCGCAGCTGGGCATCATCCATCGCGCTGGACAGGCTGTAGTTGCGCTGCTGGCGCTGGCCGTCGATGTCGGCGCGAAAGGTCAGAAACTGTCCGGCCCTGAACTGCGGCCGGTAGGCCTGCTGCGGCTGCAGATAAAACGAGCGAATCCGCTCACTCTCATCTTCTATTTCAACCACGGTGAAACTCTGCCAGCGCTGCTGATCCGCTGCGGCTTTCTGGCGGGCGTGGGCCTCGGCCCAGCTGCCGGTGAGCAGGGTGTTGTCGGAATAGTCGGGGGCTTGCCAGCGCAGGGGCAGGGCATTTTTCAGCCAGCGACCCTGGCTTAGGGTAAAGCGCCACAGTCGTTCTGCGCCGTTGAAGTGTGCCAGCAGCGGGTGCTGGTCGAGGATCTCTGCCTGGCCGGTGAGGGTCAGCAGGTGGCCCTGGTCGAAGTCGATAAACAGCAGTCCGGCCCGTGGGTTGAGCAGGAAATTACCCAGCGTATTGAAGTGAGAATTACCGGCGAAATCGGGAATCAGCAGGCTGTCCTGGCCGTTGTGTTCTTCAATGTGGATAAAACCGGGCTGACCCCCGCGATGGGAGATATCCACACCCTGGCTGGCGTCCTGGACATCGGCCAGCGGATTATTGTGGCTGCTGCTGGCAATGAAAAAAGTGTCGGCCTGGCGGATCAGTGCCTGAGCGTCGTGATCAAGCTGTTGCAGCGGTTTGATTTCAGGTGTCGGCGGGCAGGCCGCCGGGCTGGCCAGTGGGCGGCTCTGAATATATTGCGGGCAGTTGCCGAATGCCTGAATCACCGCCAGTTCCATGCCTTGCTGATCACTACGGCCGACCACGGTAGACAGTCGGTTGCGCCGACGGCTGGCCAGATCGATCCCCAGCAGGCCCAGCGCGACGCCGTCGGGCTGCCTGGCCAGCGTCTCAGCTAGCGGATCACCGGCGATAACCGGGCTGTTGATTTGCAACCGGTGTGGGTCGGGGCTGTGGATAAAACCCGGTTCGCCATACAGCAGCGAGGCCCAGGGGTTGCCATCCGCGTCGGCATGACCGGCCAGGATAAACGGCTGCTGTTGATAAAAATTGCGGTGTTGCTCCGGCATATGGTCACGGATCACCTGGCGACCGAACTGTTCCATCTGTTCGCGCACACCGGCCTGTTTTTGCAGGGTCTGTTCGCCGATGTGAAACGGCGAAGGCTGTGTCTCAGAGTCCATCATGGGTTCCTTCTTCTATAGAGGTGTGCCAGCAACGCCCCTGTCACTGGCGACTGCCTGAGTGGATCAGGCGTTGAGGCCCGCTTTACTGGCGGCCATTGCTATAAAGCCTGGCAGGTGTTCCACACGCTGCAACCAGCGGCGCAGGTGCGGGTAGTCCGCCAGCGAGACATTACCCTCGGGTGCATGGGCGATGTAGCTGTAGTTGGCTACGTCTGCCAGCGTTGGCCCGCTGCCAACCAGCCAGTCCCGACCCTCGAGCTGCTGGTCCAGCACGGTCAGAGTGCTGTGGGCGAGGGCGATGGCCTTGTCGGCATCAAGCGGCGCACCAAACACCGTAATCAGCCGAGCCGTGGCCGGGCCGTTGGCGATTTTGCTGGCGGCCAGCGACAGGTATTGCTCAACCTGGGCGGCCAGCAATGGATCACTCGGCAGCCACTGGTCACTGTCGTCATAGCGTCGGGCCAGGTAGGTGATGATGGCGTTGGAGTCGGCCAGGGTGATATCGCCATCCTCCAGCACGGGCACCTGACCAAACGGATTTTTTTTCAGAAAGGCCGGGCCTTTGTGTTCACCGTTCAGCAGATCGACATCGACACAGGTGGCTTCCAGCCCCAGCAGGGAAAGAAACAGTTCGGCCCGGTGGGCATGGCCGGACAGTGGATGACGATAGAGGGTGATATTGGACATGTGGGTAACTCCTGGTGGGATTAGTGTGCTGAGTCGGGGTTCAGAACCAGCGCTGTGGATAAGGTTGTTGCTGCAGGCGGTGGTACAGGGTAGCCAGCAGCACAATTAACAGGGTGCCTGGCAGGATCGGGCTGAGCAGAAAGCCCCAGCTTTTACCGGCCAGCATGATCAGTAACGGGTTGGCACCGGCGGGTGGGTGCAGGGTGTTGGTCAGCATCATCAGGCTGATTGCCAGGCCGACTGCCAGCCCCAGGCTCCAGCTGTGAACGCCGAACAGACTGACGACAATCAGCCCGACCAGTGCTGCCAGCAGGTGACCGCCGACGATATTGCGTGGCTGGGCCAGCGGGCTGGCGGGCAGAGCGAACACAATCACCATGGTTGCGCCGAACGGGGCCATCAGCCACAGGCCAAGGCCATCCTGCTGGCTGAGGGCAGCCAGTACCGTGATCACCAGCATGCCGCCCAGTCCGGCAAGAAATGGGGCGGTTAAGCGCTGGCGCAGAGTTGAAACGAGGCTCGCGGGTTGAGGCATGGCTGTGTCCTGGTTAAAAATCACGAGGTAGACCGACTTGTCTCCTGCTTTCCTATAAGGTAGACCGATCTGTCTATCTGTGTCAAACTCTTTTCAGTCATCTATAGCAACGGGTATTTATGAGTACGCAAAACAACGACAAACGCACCTTGCTGGTCGAGACCGCACTGGATCTGTTTTACCGCCAGGGGATTCACGCGGTTGGCATCAATGAAGTGCTCAAAGTCTCCGGCGTGGCCAAGAAGACGCTCTATAACCACTTCAGCAGCAAAGAGGCATTGATTGTCGCGACGGTGGAACAGCGGGATCAGCGTTTTCAGGCCTGGTTAAATAAGCGGCTGGGCAAGGTTGCCGCCGGGCGGGCAACCATTGAGGCGATCTTTATCGCGGTTGATGACTGGATTAACGAACGAGATCCGGCACTGGGGCCGTTCAGGGGCTGTTTCTTTATTAATACCAGTGCCGAATACAGTGATGGCGCTTGTGAGATATTCCAGTGCTGCCAGCGCCATAAACAGTCCATCAGAGCGGTGCTCTACCAGCATGCGCTGGTGGCACTGGGAGAAGAGGCGGCGGCTCGGCGGCTGGCGGATAGTCTGGGGCTGCTGAAAGAGGGGGCGATTGTGGCGGGCCATCTGATGGGAGATAAGCAGGCGGCGGTTAAAGCGCGGGAAACGGCCAGGCGGCTGATGGGGCTGGGGTGAGCATATGACAAACCCTAACCTTTGTTTATAGGTCTAACCGCTACCCCCAATCATTCATCTGAAT
>JAIBDV010000083.1 GCA_024686055.1 Neptuniibacter sp. | reverse complement strand
TCAGTGGCCCAGCTGCTGCAGTACAGTGCCCCCCATGGCGCGCTGTATCCACTGACGCTGACGGCAGGCCTGCTATGAGCCATCTCAAAGCAGCGCTGACGGCATTGCAGTTCCTCAGTCAGATACCGGTGTTTTTCAAATCCCCGTCAACTGAAAAAGAGGTAGGGTTGTCGCTGTGTTATTACCCGCTGGCAGGGTTGCTGTTTGGCGTTCTGTTATATGCGGGTGGCTGGCTGCTCAGTGGTGCGCCTGAACGGGTCAGCGCTGCGCTGATTCTGACGGGCTGGGTCTGGCTGAGTGGTGCGCTGCACCTGGATGGGCTGGCTGACAGTGCTGATGCCTGGCTGGGCGGACGGGGTGACCCACAACGCACCCTGGATATTATGAAAGACCCTACCGCCGGGCCTGTGGCAGTGGTGGTGTTGTTACTGCTATTACTGCTCAAATTCACACTTATCCACAGCCTGCTCAGCACCGGTCAGCTCTGGCCGTTACTGCTGGCACCGGTTATCGGCCGGATGGCACTACCGGCATTGTTACTCAGTACTCCCTATGTGCGTCAGCAGGGGCTGGGGCGCTGGCTGCTGGACTATGCGCCGCGCCGGGCGGTCTGGCTGCAACTGGGCCTGATCGTGTTCGGTCTGCTGTTGGCGATGCCTGTTCTGGCGCTGGCGGTTTTTCTGGCGACAGGGCTGATGCTGTGGCAATTGCGACGCTGGATGATCGGCAGAATCGGCGGGGCAACGGGTGATACTTTGGGCGGGGCGCTGGAGATTATTGAGGTACTGGTGTTGCTTGTTATCGTTTTGTTGCAGTTGCACATGCCACTATAGTGTATGTCGATATACCGTAAAATTACCTGGTATTGGGTTGATCCGCACGGGTTGGCCCTTTATTCTGATCCTGGCTTTAAATTCCGCAAAAATAACTTCATGTTTTTGCAGTGCGGTTTTCATATTTAAACTGACCATCTTTTCGCTCTGTCGTCATGCTTATGAGAGCAATCTGATCTACCAGAGGCGACCCTATGCGAAGTATGTCTGTCCGGCTGAAGGTGTTATTGATTGCAGTGGTGCCCTTGCTGCTGATTACCGTCGCGTTAATGTCCATTGCCCAGGTGCAACTGGTTGACCTGGGAGAGCAGGAGATCAGTCTGGCCCGCGCCGATATGATGAAGCAGAAGCGGCGAGAGCTTAAAGACCATGTGGTGATGGCATTCAGTGCTGTTGAACGGGTGTATAAAGACCGCAGTCTGGACGCTGACAGCGCTCAGCGGCTGGCCCGCCAGATTCTGACAGACCTGACCTACGGCAGTGATAACTATATTTTTGTCTTTGACTATGCCGGAACCACACTGGTCCATCGGCAGAACCCGGCCTTATTAGGACAAAACCTGCTTGGACTGCAGGATGCTAATGGCAAGTTACTGATCAGAGATCTTATTTCGACCGCCCGTGGTGGTGGCGGCTATGTCGATTATGTCTGGACGTTACCCGATGGCAGCAGTGGGCCAAAACTCAGCTATGCCCTGACCTTGCCGGATTGGCAATGGGTGATTGGCAGCGGATTTATGGTGAACGACATTGACCAGTATGTTGAGTCGCTGCGGCATGAAACCAGTGAGCAGATTCAGCAGACTCTGCTCGCTGTGCTGCTGGTCAGTGTGGTGCTGTTACTGGTGATGACCGTGGCCGCCAGCTGGTTGACGCGACGGCTGGTCAGCCCGCTTAGCCTGACGGCCCAGGCGATGCAGAACATTGCCGATGGAGAGGGTGATCTGACGCGTTGCCTGGACGTACGCAGTGAGGATGAAGTGGGTGAGGTGACCCGTGGTTTCAACCGCTTCTCGGCCAAGATTCGTGCCCTGGTTTCTGAAGTAAAAGATGGTATTCAGGAGCTGACCGGGGCCACACGGGATATGCAGGGCGTGGTGCAGGCGACCCATGATGAAGCGCAGAATCAGAGCCTGACCACCCGTCAGGTCGCCGCCTCTGTCCATGAGATGGCGCTGTCTGCCCAGCAGGTGTCAGACAGCGCCCAGGCCGCTGCGGTGTCGGCAGATGCAGCGGACCATCAGGCGCAACAGGGACAGCAGCTGGTGGAGGACACTATCGTAACCATTGCTGAGCTGGCCGGAGAGGTAAACACTGCCGGTGAAGCAATTGAACGGCTGGACTGTTTTGCTGACCAGATTACCGGCATGGTTAATGTGATCAAGGATATTGCCGATCAGACCAACCTGCTGGCGCTGAACGCGGCCATTGAGGCTGCCCGGGCGGGCGAGCAGGGCCGAGGCTTTGCCGTGGTGGCTGATGAAGTACGTTCACTGGCCACGCGTACGCAAAGTAGTACAGAAGAGATTCAGTTGATGGTGGACCAGCTGCTGACCGGCGTTGCTACGGCGGTCAGTGTGATTGATAGTAGTAAAGCCCGGACCTCTGAAACGATTCAGTGCGCTCGACAGGCGGGTAACTCACTGGCGGAGATCACCGATGCCGTCAGCCATATTTCCAGTATGAATACCCGCATTGCCGGTGCTGCGCATCAGCAATCCGAGGTGGCTGAGACGATCCGCCACAATGTGTTAAATATTGCCGACATCGCCCAGCGTTCGGCACAGCAGGCGGATACGCTGGCCGGTACCACACAGGAGATGGCTCAGCTGGAGAAACGTCTGAGCAGTATGATTCGCCAGTTTCAGGTCTGATTCCAGCCGTACTTTTTATGTCCAGATTTCTCCCCTTGCGGTGATATGTAGCTATATTACATATCACCGCTTTCTTTTCCCTGTTTGAATTCTTTTGTCATAACCGTCCGAACGTTTCTTTGGGTTGTTTGTTCCGTCTTGCCCAGTGAATCCTGTTCCTCAGGTGCCGTTGTTTCAACTGTTCAGGGAAGTGGTGGCTGTTAATTGATCAGCGGCGACCGGCTCTACATGGCTTTAGCACTAAAAATTAAGGATTTAGATGATTATGTCATTAAACTTTAGTGCTGTTTGTGTTGAGTGTTCAGCCCCTGTTCTTATAACCTGATCGTTCGTTCTATCGTGTTGAAAAATTTTCCTGCATAAAAAACAGACAAGAATAGCAGGGCTAGCACAGATGGCTTTTCAGACAAGAGTGTTTAAGGGGACAGGCATGGGTGCTTTATCTGTACGGCTAAAAGTGTTGTTACTGGCGGTGGTGCCGTTGGTGATCATTACGGCGGTAATTATGCTGATAGTGCAGGCGCAGCTGAAAACGCTGGGCGAACAGGAGATAGACCAGGCGCGGAAACAGATGATTGATGAACGCCGTCAGGCGTTGAAGGATTACATTGATCTGGCCGTGAGCAGCATTGACAGTGTCTATCGCGATAACACGCTGTCGCGGGAACAGGCGCAGGCGCAGGCTAAAACGATCCTCACCAGCCTGCAGTACAACGGTAATAACTATATTTTTGTGTATGACTATCAGGGTACCAATCTGGTTATGCGGCCCAAGCCATCGCTGGTCGGAAAAAACCTGATGGGCCTGCAGGATAAAGCAGGCCGTTATCTGATTCGTGATCTGATCAGCATCGCTCGTCAGGGGGGCGGTTATATGGAGTACCTGTGGACCAAACCGGATGGTACTGGTAATGGCCCTAAACTGAGTTACGCCACGGCGTTGTCAGACTGGCAGTGGATGATTGGCACCGGCTTTATGATCAATGATATTGATGACCGGATGACTGATCTGCGTGTAGAAATGGCCGCTAAAATCGCTGCAACGCTGTGGGCCATTCTGGGGGTAGGAGTTGTTGTGCTGTTACTGATTGTCGCTGTTGCCAGCCTGATTAGTGGTCGTATCGTTGCACCGTTAAGCTCCACGGCCCACGCCATGCGCGATATTGCTGAAGGCGAGGGGGATCTGACCCGGCGGCTGGAAAGCCGTAATGCTGATGAAGTCGGTGAAGTTACCGATGGTTTTAATACCTTCGCCGCCAAAATCCACACTCTGGTAACAGAAGTTAAAGAGGGTGTGATTGACCTGACCAGCGCCACCAGCCAGATGGAAGGGGTGGTACACAACACCCATGAAGATGCCAACCTGCAGCGGGTTGAAACTCAGCAGGTCGCGGCGGCGATTCACGAAATGGTCGCCGCGGTGCAACAGGTCGCTGGCAATGCAGTCGAGGCTGCTCAGGCAGCAGCCAATGCCGATGTACGTGCAGTTGATGGTCAACAGCTAGTGAACAGTACCATCGAGACGGTCACTGACCTGGCCGGTGATGTGAATGAGGTCGGCGGGGCGATTGAGGAACTGGACACTTACACCGATCAGATCACCGGGGTGGTGAATGTGATCAAGGATATTGCTGAGCAGACCAATCTGCTGGCGCTGAACGCCGCGATCGAAGCGGCACGGGCCGGAGAGCAGGGCCGGGGATTCTCGGTAGTCGCCGATGAAGTGCGTACTCTGGCGACGCGAACTCAGGTCAGTACCGAAGAGATTCAACAGATGATCGACCGTTTGCTGTCCGGGGTCTCCACAGCCGTGTCGGTGATTGAGCGCAGCAAAGAGAAAGCTGTTAGCACGGTAGAACAGGCCCAGGCCGCAGGGAGCGCTCTGGCAGAGATTACCGGGGCGGTGAATACTATCAGTGAGATGAATACGCAGATCGCCAGCGCCGCTGAACAGCAGACTGCTGTGGCGGAAGAGATCAGCAGCAGTGTGCACAGTATTGCTGAAATTGCCGATCGCTCAGCTGGTCAGGCGGACCAGTTGTCAGGTACCACCAGCGAGATGACCCAGCTGGAGCAGCGCCTGAATGGGCTGATTCAACAGTTCCGGGTTTGATTCTTCTCAGGCTGTGTAGCCTTTGAATAACAGCGGCCTGCGGGCCGCTTTTTTATGCCTGCCAGGTATGGCGTACATAAAAAACGGCCCATTGATTGCTCAATGGACCGCCTGAAAAGAGTCTTGCCTGTTCGGCTCTAACCGGTTTTCTGCTTAACCGCCGCAGGGTAAGGAGCGCTTGACGGCAGGCTTGGTTCAGGCCTTTTACAGATATAAAAAACGGCCCATTGATTGCTCAATGGACCGCCTGAAAAGAGTCTTGCCTGGTCGGTGTTAACCGGTCTTCTGCTTAACCGCCGAGGTATGCCTGGCGAACGGCCTCGTTGGTTAGCAACGCATCACCGGTGTCTTCCAGTATCACCCGGCCATTTTCTAGCACATAGCCGCGATCGGCGATGCGCAGGGCCTGGTTGGCGTTTTGCTCAACCAGGAAGATAGTGACGCCGTCGTCACGCAGCTGCTGGATGATATTGAAAATCTGCTGAATGATGATCGGTGCCAGGCCGAGTGAGGGTTCGTCCAGCAGGATCATCCGTGGTTTGGACATCATGGCACGGCCAATGGCCAGCATCTGCTGTTCACCGCCGGACATGGTGCCAGCACGCTGGTCGTAGCGTTCTTCCAGCCGGGGGAACAGCTTCAACACTTGCTGAGCGGTTTCCTCTGCTTCGGCTTTTGGCCGGTGGTAGGCCCCCATAAAGAGGTTCTCTTCCACCGTCATCCCGCTGAATACGCGGCGACCTTCTGGCACAATTGCCAGGCCTTTTTGCATGATATCGGAGGTTTTCTGGCCAGTGATCTCTTCGCCATCAAAGTGTACGGTGCCAGAACTTGCCTGCGGATCACCACAGATAGTCATCATCAGGGTAGTTTTACCGGCACCGTTAGCGCCGATCAGGGTCACGATCTCACCCTGTTTAACCTCCAGTGAGACATCATGCAGGGCCTGGATAGGGCCGTAGTGGGTGTTGACGTTATTAATGCGCAGCATCTTATTCTTCCCCCAGGTAGGCTTTGATAACGTCCGGGTTATTGATGATCTGATCTGCATTACCGTCGGCCAGAGGGGTACCCTGGGCAATAACGTAGATATGATCAGAAATACCCATCACCAGCCCCATATCGTGCTCGATCAGCAGCACGGAGATCTCGTGCTCATCACGCAGCCGGACAATAAGCTCGTCCAGCTCTTTGGTCTCATTCGGGTTCAGACCGGCGGCGGGTTCGTCCAGTAACAGCAGTTCTGGCTGGGTCACCATACAGCGGGCGATCTCCAGACGACGTTGCTGGCCGTAGGACAGGTTACCTGCTTCGCGGTTGGCGAAGTCGAGCAGGTCGACTTCTTTGAGCCAGTAAGCCGCGCGGTCCATAGCTTCCTGTTCCAGCCGACGGTAGTTGCCGGTTTTGAACAGGCCTGACAGCAGGTTGGTGTTGAGGTGACGGTGCTGGGCAACCAGCATGTTCTCAATCACCGTCATGCTGGAGAACAGACGGACATGCTGGAAAGTACGCACCAGACCCTGGCGGGATATCTGGAAATCTTTCAGCCCGGCCACTTCATGGCCATTGAACATGACGCTGCCTTCGCTCGGAATATAGAACCCGGACAGGCAGTTAAATACGGTGGTCTTACCGGCACCGTTGGGGCCAATAATGGAGACGATCTGACGGTGCTTGACCGCCAGATTGACTTTATTAACCGCCACCAGGCCGCCGAAGCGCATGGTGAGGCCATGGACATCGAGGAGTAACTGGCTCATTGCTTCAGCTCCAGGTGGGGACGTTTCATCGGTACCAGGCCCTCAGGGCGCCAGCGCATCATCAGTACCATCAGCAGGCCGAACATCAGCATGCGGTACTCAGAGAACTCACGGGCCAGTTCCGGCAGGATAGTCATCACGATTGCCGCCAGAATAACGCCAATCTGCGAACCCATACCGCCGAGTACCACAATCGCCAGGATAATGGCTGATTCGATAAAGATGAACGATTCCGGGCTGATAAAGCCCTGACGGGCAGCGAAGAATGAACCGGCGAAGCCTGCAGTCGACGCCCCAAGGGTAAACGCCGACAGCTTGATCGCCGTACGGTTAAGACCCAGTGAGCGACAGGCGATCTCGTCTTCACGCAACGCTTCCCAGGCGCGACCGATTGGCATCCGCATCAGGCGGTTGATCAGGTAGATCAGGAAGCACACCAGCAGTACCGCAATCAGGTACAGGAAGATGATTTTATAGGAGCTTGAGTAGGCGATGCCGAAGAACTCGTGGAACGTCTGGCCGCCTTCTTCTTTTGCCCGACGGGTAAACTCCAGCCCGAACAGGCTGGGTTTGGCGATACCCGAGATGCCGCTTGGGCCGTTGGTGACGTTGGTCCAGTTGTTGAGCAGGATACGGATGATTTCACCGAAACCCAGCGTCACAATTGCCAGATAGTCACCGCGCAGGCGCAGTACCGGGAAGCCCAGTACAAAGCCAAACAGGGCAGCGAAGCCTGCCGAGAGTGGCAGACAGATCCAGAACGACAGGCCAAAGTACATCGACAGCAGGGCATAGGTGTAGGCACCCACGGCGTAAAACGCCACGAAACCCAGATCCAGCAGCCCGGCCAGGCCGACTACGATATTGAGGCCCAGTCCCAGCATGATGTAGATCAGCGTCAGGGTCGCCAGGTCAACCGAACCACGGGAGACCATAAACGGCCAGATAACCAGACCCACCAGCAGCGCGGCAATTAGCCAGGGCTTGAGGGTGGTCATTTTCTGGCCCTTGGGTAGCAGGCCACCGACATTGGGTTTTGGTAGTTTGCCAAACAGGGTGTCGATCTGGCCGGAAAACAGCTGCGACAGAAAGACCAGGCTGACGCCCAGGCCGATCCATGTCCATTGTTCCGCGGTGGCACCGCGGACAGCAAGGGTGGTGCTTTCAGTGTCGAGTTTTACACCGATCATCAGGCAGGCGAGAACCAGCGTGATACCGGCCGCAAACAGCGCACTTTGAAGTTTATTATTATGCATCAGACTTTCTCCACCTCCGGTTTACCCAGCAGACCGGATGGGCGGAACAGCAGGATCAGCACCAGCAGGCCAAAGGATACGACGTCCTTGTATTCGGATGGGAAGTAGGCAGAGGTCAGTGCTTCGGTCACGCCCAGAATCAGGCCACCCAGCACGGCACCAGGGATGGAACCGATGCCGCCCAGTACCGCAGCGGTAAAGGCTTTCAGACCAGCAATAAAGCCGACAAACGGGTTAACCACACCGTAGTACAGACCCAGCAGCAGACCCGCGACGGCGGCCAGTGCAGCGCCGATGATAAAGGTCAGGGCGATGGTCCGGTTAGTATCAACGCCGAGCAGATTGGTCATCCCCAGATCCTCAGAACAGGCGCGACAGGCGCGGCCCATACGGGATTTTGAGATAAACAGGGTCAGAGCAGTCATGGTAGCGAAGGTGGTAAACCAGATCAGTGCCTGCATGTACGAGAACGACACCTCGAACACCGATGGATCACCAAAGGTCCAGCCGCCGGTGATCTGCGGGGGCAGAGCAACGTCGCGGGAACCCTGCGCCAGAACGACAAAGTTCTGCAGGAAGATCGACATACCGATCGCGGAGATCAGTGGAATCAGTCGGTTACTACCACGCAATGGGCGGTAAGCAACACGTTCAACGGTCCAGCCATAGGTGCTGGCCATCACAACAGCCACAATCAGCGCGACAAGCAGAATGACCGGCAGGCTTACCATGCCCATGCCTAACAGACCGGCAATAACGATAAACGTTATGTAGGAGCCGATCATGTAAATTTCGCCGTGGGCGAAGTTGATCATACCGATGATGCCATAAACCATTGTGTAGCCGATGGCGATCAGCGCGTAGGTGGACCCGATCGTCAGCCCGTTAATGAGCTGCTGAATAAGGTATAAAAGAGTTTCGGTCATATTTCGGGACCCGGATAGCAGAACACCTTGCTACCGGATCACGGCAGCAAGGTGTTCAGAGGTTCAGATGTGCTTACTTGACGGCTGTTTTAGAACCGTCCTTGTGCAGCGTGTAAACCTGGAAGGTTGACTCGTTCAAGTCACCTTTCTGGTCGTAGGACACCTTGCCAATCGCTGTTTGCAGCGGGTTGGCGCGGATGTGCTCGGCCATTTTTTCCGGGTCAGTGCCACCGGTTTTAATGATGGCGTTTTGCATCAGCTCAACGGCTGCATAGGCCGTGAAGACGAACGGGCCTGTTGGGTCTTCACCTTTGGCTTTGATGTTATTAACGCGGGCCTGGTTGACCGGGTTCTGATCAAAGCTTTTCGGTGCAGTGGCCAGTACGCCTTCAGACGCGGTGCCAGCAATTTTTGCCAGATCGCTGTTCACGATGCCTTCAGGACCCATGAACTGTGCGCTGAAGCCTTTTTCGCGGGACTGACGCAGAATCAGGCCCAGCTCTGGGTGGTAACCACCGTAGTAAACGAAATCGACGTTAGCTTTTTTCAGCTTGGCGATCAGTGCAGAGAAGTCCTTGTCGCCCGCGGTTACACCTTCAAACAGCACCGCTTTGGTACCGGCTTTGTCCAGGGCATTTTTAACCGTGGTCGCCAGACCTTCACCGTACTGCTGCTTGTCATGGATAACCGCCAGACGGGCAGGTTTTACGCTGTTCTGGATATGCTCAGCGGCCAGAGTGCCCTGCAGGCTGTCCAGGC